>JASGDR010000427.1:0-4300 GCA_047607095.1 Caulobacter sp. | reverse complement strand
CCGTTCCGCATCGGCCTGCTCTACGACAACCCCTCGACCGGCTACCTGTCGGAGTTCCTGGTCGGGGCGCTCGACGAGAGCAGCCGCACCGGCTCGCAGATCGTCATCGAAAAGTGCGCAGAGCCCGAACTGGCCGGCGCCACCCTGGCCCGCCTGCTGAAGACCGGCGTCGATGGTTTGATCCTGCCCCCGCCGCTGTGCGAATCCCAGACCGTGCTGGCCGAGGTGAAGGCCGCCGGCGCCGCCGCCGTGGCCGTGGCGCCCGGCATGGCCAGCAGCGACATGGCCACCATCCGCATCGACAACGAAGCCGCCGCCTTCGAGCTGACCCAGCACCTCTTGAGCCTGGGCCACAAGCGCTTCGGCTTCATCAAGGGCCACCCCAACCAGACGGTCAGCCAGCAGCGGATGGACGGTTTCATGACCGCCCTCAAGGCGGCAGGGATTCCTCAGGAGGACGTCCGCGTCGAGCAGGGCTACTTCACCTACCGCTCGGGCCTGGAGGCGGCCGAGCGCCTGCTGAACGCCAAGGACCGCCCGACCGCCGTCTTCGCCGCCAACGACGACATGGCCGCCGCCACCGCCGGCTTGGCCCATCGCCTGGGCCTGGACGTGCCCGGCGACGTCTCGATCGTCGGCTTCGACGACACCTCGATCGCCGCCAACATCTGGCCGGCCCTGACCACCGTCCACCAGCCCATCGCCGCCATGGCCCGCGCCGCCGTCGACCTGGTGCTGGAAGAGATCCGCCGCCACCGCGACGGGACGGGCGAGCCGAGGCAGTTGATGCATCCCCACACGCTGATCGTGCGGGACTCGGCGGGTCCGGCGCCGCAGTAGGCGCCTCTCCGCTCTGGAAGCACTTCTCCCCCCTGGGAGAGGTGTCCGCGCCAGTTGTCAGACAACTCGCTTGCGCGCCTCTACATGTTAGCGCTAACAAGTCAGCGAGTTACGAAGCGTGGCGGCGAGGCGACCGACCTTGCCCGCGCGAGAGGGAGAAAACGCGGTGGGCGTGACGAAATACCTTCCCGAGGACTGGCGGGAAGCGACCCTTCTGGGCCGCGTCGATTTCGGCCAGGGCCCGACCCCCGTCCTGATCCGCGGCGGCCATGTCGAGGACGTCAGCAGGATCGCCCCAACCGTCGCCGACCTGATGAACGCCTACGCCCTGGGCGAGACGATCCCGCGCGGCGAGGACATGGGCCCTCTCGAAAAGCTCGACCTGCGCCCGGTCTGGGAAGACCGTGAAGGCAATGCGGCCGCCAAGCTGCTGGCCCCGGTCGACCTGCAGTGCCTGAAGGCCGCCGGCGTCACCTTCGCCGTCTCGACCCTGGAACGGGTGATCGAGGAGCGCGCCCGCGGCGACGCCGCCAAGGCCCTCGAAATTCGCCAGCAGCTTTCCGACCGCATGGGCGGCGACCTCAAGAGCGTCGAGCCGGGTTCGGAAGGCGCCGCGCGCCTGAAGGCCGCCCTCGTCGCCGACGGCCTGTGGTCGCAGTACCTGGAAGTGGCCATCGGCCCCGACGCCGAGATCTTCACCAAGGGCCCGACGCTGTCGTCGATGGGCTGGGGCGACCAGGTCGGCGTCCGCTACGACAGCCACTGGAACAACCCCGAGCCGGAAGTCGTGCTGCTGTGCGACGGATCGGGCGAGATCCGCGGCGCGTCGCTGGGCAACGACGTCAACCTGCGCGACTTCGAGGGCCGCTCGGCCCTGCTGCTCAGCAAGGCCAAGGACAACAACGCCTCCTGCTCGATCGGCCCGTTCTTCCGCCTGTTCGACGAGGCCTTCACGCTGGACGACGTCCGCTCGGCCGAGGTCGAGCTGAAGATCACCGGCCGCGACAACTTCGTGCTCGACGGCAAGTCGAACATGAGCCTGATCAGCCGCGACCCCGCCGTGTTGGCCGGCCAGGCCTACGGCAAGCAGCACCAGTATCCGGACGGCTTCGTCCTGTTCCTGGGCACCATGTTCGCCCCGATCCAGGACCGCGACACCGCCGGCCAGGGCTTCACCCACAAGGTCGGCGACCGCGTCCGCGTCTCGACCCCCAAGCTCGGCGTGCTCGAGAACGAGGTGACCACCTGCGACCAGGCCAAGCCCTGGACCTTCGGCATCTCGGCCCTGATCCGCAACCTGGCCGGCCGCGGCCTGCTGTGATCCTCGTTTCCTCTTTCCAGGCGTAAGCGCATGTCCTCAGCCATCTATCCCAGCCTCCAGGGCAAGCGCGTCGTCATCACCGGCGGCGGCTCCGGCATCGGCGCGGGCATCACCACCGCCTTCGCCAAGCAGGGCGCCGAAGTGATCTTCGTCGATATCGCCGCCGAGGATTCCGAGGCCCTGGTCGCCGACCTGGCCGACGCCCCGATCAAGCCCGTGTTCAAGAAGGTCGACCTGACCGACCTGGAAGCCGTGAAGGCCTTCTTCGCCGAGACCGGCCCGATCGACGTGCTGGTCAACAACGCCGGCAACGACGACCGTCACAGCCTGGCCGACGTGACCCCGGCCTACTGGGACAACCGCATGAACGTGAACCTGCGTCACATGCTGTTCTGCGCCCAGGCCGCGGCCCCCGGCATGAAGGCGCGCGGCGGCGGCGCGATCATCAATTTCGGCTCGATCAGCTGGCACCTGGGGCTGGAGGACTTGGTCCTCTACGAAACCGCCAAGGCCGGCATCGAGGGCATGACCCGCGCCCTGGCGCGCGAACTTGGTCCCGACGACATCCGCGTCACCTGCGTAGTGCCGGGCAACGTCAAGACCAAGCGCCAGGAGAAGTGGTACACCCCGGAAGGCGAGGCCGAGATCGTCAAGGCCCAGGCCGTGAAGGGCCGCATCCTGCCGGCCAACGTGGCCTCGCTGGTGCTGTTCCTAGCCTCGGACGACGGCAGCCTGTGCACCGGCCACGAATACTGGATCGACGCCGGCTGGCGATAGGCCGGAAGCGGAACCGAAACCCTCGTCCTTCGACAAGCTCAGGATGAGGGTTTCTACTGCGACGACTGCAATAGCCCTCTTCCTGAGCCTGTCGAAGGACGAGGGCGGGCCCACGGGAAGACCAAAATGTCCGCTGCCCCCACCTGCGTCTGGGACCTGAAGGCCACGCTCGGCGAAGGGCCGATCTGGCATGGCGACGCCGTCTGGTTCGTCGACATCAAGGGCCACAGGGTCCACCGCTACGTCCCCGCCACCGGCGAGACCGCCAGCTGGGACGCCCCCGACCAGGTGACCTTCGTCGCGCCGCGCGTCGGCGGCGGCTTCGTCGCCGGCCTGAAGAGCGGCCTGCACCACTTCACGCCGGAACTGGGCTTCACCTTCATCTCGGAGATCGAGGACGCGGGCCTCGACAACCGCCCCAACGACTCCACGGTCGATGCGCAGGGCCGGCTGTGGTTCGGCACCATGCACGACGCCGAGGAAGCCGACAGCGGCGCGCTCTACCGACTGGAAGCCGACGGTTCGCTCAGCCAGCATGACACCGGGATCTGCATCACCAACGGCCCGGCCGTCTCGTCCGACGGCAAGACCTTCTACCACACCGACACCCTCGGAAAGGTGATCTGGGCCTTCGACATCGGCGAAGACGGCGCCCTGTCGAACAAGCGCGAGTTCTTCCGCCTGACGATCGAGGACGCCTGGCCCGACGGCTCGGTGGTCGACGCCGAGGGCTACGTCTGGACGGCCCTGTGGGGCGGTCGCGGCGCCGTCCGCCTGTCGCCGGCGGGCGAGATCGTCCAGCGCGTCGAGTTGCCCGCGATCAACGTCACCAAGCCGTGCTTCGGCGGGCCCGACCTGAAAACCCTCTATTTCACCACCGCCCGCAAGGGCCTGAGCGACGAGCAGCTCGCCGCCGCCCCGCTGTGCGGCGGCCTCTTCGCGCTTCCCGTCGACGTCGCCGGCCAGCCGCAATACGAGGTGCGCCTTGACCTCCGCTAATCGCACGCCCCGCCGGTTCCGCTCGCGCGACTGGTTCGACAATCCCGACCACATCGACATGACCGCGCTCTATCTGGAGCGCTTCATGAACTACGGGATCACCCCCGAAGAGCTGCGCAGCGGCAAGCCGATCATCGGCATCGCCCAGACCGGCAGCGACATCTCGCCCTGCAACCGCATCCACCTCGACCTGGTGGCCCGGGTGCGCGACGGCATCCGCGACGCGGGTGGGATTCCAATGGAGTTCCCGGTCCACCCGATCTTCGAGAACTGCCGTCGCCCGACGGCGGCGCTGGACCGCAACCTGTCTTACCTGGGCCTCGTCGAGACCCTGCACGGCTATCCGATCGACGCCGTGGTGCT
>JASGDR010000426.1:0-2511 GCA_047607095.1 Caulobacter sp. | reverse complement strand
CGAAGTCATCGGACCAGGGTTCAACGCCGACGCGGCGGGCCTGCTCCGCCAGGCCGTCGAGCAGGTCGCAGCCGAGACGAGCGGCGCGGACCATGCCGCCGAGGGCGACGGCTACCGGGTGGCTTGCCTCGTAGGCGGGCTGCTTAGTCATCGCCGCCCCCGATCAGGTCGCGGTCGATGCCGCGCTCCCGCATGGCGAGCTGCACGGTGTCGAGCGGGTTGGAGCGCCCATGCTTCCAAGTGCGGATGGCGACCAGGATGCCCTGGAGGCGCGCGTCGCCCAGCTTGATGTACTCCTGCACCTTCAGGAACTCGTCCAGGCGCATGGCGTGCGCCAGCTCGGCGGGACCGACCGGGCGGTCCTTGCTGGGCATGCGGTCGAGAAGGGAGAGCACGGCGGCGGCCAGCGGCACGTTCTTGGAGGACACCGCGACCTGCGCCATGTGGCCCAGTTCTGCGGGGCCGGCGTAGGCGAGCTGGTTCAGGTACTCGGTGCGCTTCGGGTCGCCGAGGGCGGCGCGGCTCAGCACCTTGGCCGGGCTGTCGTAGAAACGGCGCTGCGCGATTAGCTGGGCGTGGGGGGCGCCCGCGGATTTCAGGTAGCCGTCGAGCTCCTTCTCGGCGTTGGCCTTGATGTCGCGGACGACCGCCAGGGTCTCCTGCTCGGCAAAGCGGGCGCGGTCGGCCACGCCGACGCCGGTCTGCTTCCAGCGGTTGGCGATCTCTTGCTTGCGGGTGTCGACGTCCTTCTGCAGGCGCTCGATGGCCTTGAGGACGCGGCCGTACAGGCCGTCGAGGGAGGATGCGAGCTCGCCGATCTGGGCGGGCGTGAGGAGGGGTGCGTCTGCGAGGATGGTCATGGCTTCTGGCTCCAGTGAGGTTGGTCTCCTCCGGCCGCCTCCACGAGCGCATCCCCGAGCCTTCGGGTGGTCACGCGCCAATGCGCGACCGGATGCTGTCAATGTGTCGTGCGGGCGGCCCGGAGCGAGCCAACGTTTGCCACGCCGTGTTCCAGTGTCGCTGCCACCGTCACGGCGGCTTGCGGATCAGGGGCTTGCGGTCGTCTGCGTCCCGACAACCAATCAGAGGTCCCCGTCGGGATCGGCGCCGACGGGCAGCCCGCCCAGGCCGCCGCAGGCGCAGCACAGGCGGACGCGAGCGACGTCCTCGGAGAAGTGCGGGCGGCCGCAGGCCATGCAGCGGAGCCAGCCGACGCGCCGCACCAGCCGGGGCGGGTCGAAGTTCGGGTCCATCACGGGGGCGCGTCGCGCGCCTCCGTCGTAGGGCCAGCGCTCGGGCTCGGCCAGCGGCTTGGCGAGGGTGCAGTCCTCGGGCCGCCTGACCGGCCGCCTGCCGGGCGTCTCGCCCAGCCAGCGACAGGTCGGGTAGTGCTCCGAGTGCGCGCGGTGGCGCGTCGTGTTGGGCGGGGGGCCCAGGGCGAGGTCGGCGGCGCGGGCGCTGGGGTATCGCACCCCATCCACCTCGACGCCGACGGCGTACCCGTTACCCCTCGCCACGGTTGAGGCTTCCGTGCTCGCGCCTCTCCTCGTACTCCAGGCTGAGCCGCTCCCACTCGTCGTGGTCCAGGCGCGGCACGGGGCCGAAGCACGCCATCTCGCAGCGGTCGGCGAGGGCGTCACGCCCTCCCATCTCCTCGATGCCCTGCGGGGCGGTCCCCTGCCAGGCGTCCAGGCTGCGATCGATCATCTCGGCGCGGGCCAGAGCCTCGGCCACGGTCAGCCTCTCACTCATCGTCGTCCTCCTCGCGGTGGTTGCTCTTGTACTTCGCCAGGAGCTCGGTCAGGGCCTTGCGCTCCTCGCTCGGCATCCTGAGCAGCGCGTCGGCGTCCAGGCCCGTGTCCTCGACCTTGACCTTGAGCCTGTCGGCCATCTGGTCGCCGTAGCGGAACTTGAGCAGCACCTCCAGCAGGCGGTCGCTGTGCTTGCGGACGGTGAGCGGGCGCTCCTCGCCCGTCTCGGGGTCGGCCACGGTCGCGACGCGGCCCTGGTGGATGACTGGCTCGTCGTACCCGAGGGCCGCGCGCCGGTACGCCTCGTCGAGGAGGGCGTCGAGAGCAACCTCGACGGCCTTATCCCAGCGGCTGCGGAACTCGTGATCGTTGGCCTTGTGATAGAAGGCAGTGTTGCGGCTGATGCCTGCCGCTGCGGCTGCCTGCTTCGGCGAGCAGGTGTCCTCCAGCACCTGGAAGAACACCTCCCGCCGCTCGGACGTAAAGCTGTTGGGGATCATCGCCGGTCTCCGAAAAAAATGGCTTACAGCGTGATCGTGTCGTGTCAGGCGTGCGCAGGACGCCATCGTTCCGCCTTGCGGATCAACCAGTTAGGAGGGATCGACCCGCGAATCAACGATCAGCGGGTCCGGACTGTCTCCGTTCCACTTCGCGCGCGAGGGCCATAACGGCCAGGGTCGGGCGCTTTCGGCCACCGGCTTCCCTCTTTGTTCGATCGTCGTTTTTGATCGTCACCGCGATTGTCACGGTCGTCGTCTAT
>JASGDR010000425.1:0-4328 GCA_047607095.1 Caulobacter sp. | reverse complement strand
CTGGGCCTGGTGGGCTTCGGCGCCATCGGCGAGGCCCTGGCCCCGCGCGCCCAGGCGCTGGGCCTGAACGTCATCGCCACCCGCCGTTCGGACAAGCCGATCCCCGTGGCCGGGGTCGAGCGCGTGGCCGACCTGAAAACCCTCTTCGCCCGCAGCGACCACGTGGTGCTGGCCGCCCCGGCGACGCCGCAGACCGAGCGCCTGATCGGCCGCGAGGTGCTGGCGGCCGCCAAGCCCGGCCTGCACCTGATCAACATCGCCCGCGGCGCCCTGATCGACGACGACGCCCTGCTGGCGGCGCTGGACGACGGCCGTGTCTCGCGCGCCAGCCTGGACGTCACCTTCCCCGAGCCCCTGACCGACGGGCACCCGTTCTACGGCCATCCGAAGGTGCGCCTCTCGCCGCACACCTCGGTGCACACCCCCGACACCCGCATCAACCTGGCGACCCGCTTCGCCGAGAACCTCGCCCGCTTCCGCGCCGGCGCGCCCCTGGCCGACGTCGTCGACCTGTCGCGCGGCTACTGACCACAAGGACCACTCGCGATGACCGCGATCCCTTCCCCGCGCGGCTTCGCCGCCACGGGCCCGCATCCCGCCAAGATCGAGAGCGTGCTGCCGCCGTTCGGCTCGAAAGAGATCCCGCAGCAGCCGACGCCGGAGCTGGAGCGGCTCTATCGCAAGCAGCGCCTGGCCGCCGGCTACCGGCTGTTCGGCCGCTACGGCTTCGACATGGGGGGCGCCGGCCACATCACCGCGCGCGACCCCGAGCTGACCGACCACTTCTGGGTCAATCCGCTGGGCGTGCACTTCTCGCGCATCAAGGTCTCGGACCTGATGCTGGTCAGCCACGCGGGCGAGATCGTGCAGCCGCCGGCCAAGGCGCCCGCCCGCCTGAACCGGGCCGCCTTCGCCATCCATTCCCAACTGCACGAGGCCCGGCCCGACGTGGTCGCCGCCGCCCACTCGCACTCGCTGTACGGCAAGGCCTGGTCGGCGCTGGGGCGGCTGCTCGATCCGCTGACCCAGGACTCGGCGGCCTTCTATGACGACCACGCCTTGTTCGAGGAGTTCTCGGGCGTGGTGCTCGACACCAGCGAGGGCCGGAAGATCGCCCAGGCCCTGGGGCCGAAGAAGGCGGTGATCCTGCAGAACCACGGCATCCTGACCGTCGGCCAGTCGGTGGAGGCCGCCGTCTGGCGCTATCTCGCCCTGGAGAACGCCTGCCAGGCGCAACTGCTGGCCGAGGCCGCCGGCCCGACCAAGCCGATGCCGCCCGAGGTCGCAAGGCACACCGCCGGCCAGGTGGGCACGGAGCTGGGCGGCCTGTGGTCGTTCCAGCCCTATTGGGACATCGTCACCGAAGAAGAGCCGGACCTGTTCGACTGATGACCGGCCTTTCCCTGTCCCGCCGCGACCTGATGTCGGGCGGCCTTTCGATCGCGGGCCTGTCTCTGGCCGGCCTGACCACGGTGAACCTGGCAGCCTGCTCGCCCCAAGGCGGCGGCAAGGGGGGCGGCAAGGCCGGCTCGCTGGCCGACCTGACGCTGCGGGTCGCCACCTATCGCGGCAATCCCGAGAGCTTCTTCGGCGAAGCCGGCATCGCCGAGCCGCCCTACAGGCTGGCCCGCACCCAGTTCGCCGGCGGCAACCTGATCGCCGAGGCGATCAACGCCCGGGCCCTGGACTTCGGCGGCATGAGCGAGATCCCGCCGATCTTCGTCGCCGCCCAGCCGGGCAACCAGGTGCGCATCGTCGGCGTGCTGAAGGGCGACGTGAACAACCAGGTCGTGCTCGTGCCCAAGGGTTCGCCGGTCACCGACTTCAGGCAGCTGAAGGGCAAGCGCGTCGGCTATGTGAAGGCGACGACCTCGCACTACATCCTGCTGCGCCTGCTGCAGGAGGCGGGCCTGGCCTGGAGCGACATCCAGCCGGTGGCCTTGAGCCCGCAGGACGGCCTGGCGGCCTTCCAGAGCGGGGCGCTGGACGCCTGGGTGATCTACGGCGTCATCGTCTACCAGGCCCGCGAGGCCGGGGCGCGGGTGCTGCGCACGGCGCTGGGAATCCTGTCGGGCAACTACCTGATCACCGCCGCCAAGGAGGCGCTGGACGATCCCGTACGGTTCCAGGCGATCGGCGACTATGTCAGCCGCTACAAGCGGGTGTTCGACTGGATCAACGCCGACGGCGAGCGCTGGGCGCGGGCGCGCGAACAGGCGACGGGCGTCAAGGCGGCCTATTACGCCCAGGAGTTCAAGGAGCGCTCCTCGCCCTACATTCTCGAGGCGATCAGCCAGGCGGCCATCGTCTCGCAGCAGGTCGTGGCCGACACCTTCGCCGCCGCCAAGATCATTCCCGGAACCGTCGACGTGCGGCCGCTGTGGGATGACCGGCTCTCATCGTTTCTGAAATGATGTCGAGCTTTGCAAATATATCCGATGACTTCGGACGATATGAGCAGAGCTATCCGCTCGATCATTTTATATTCGTTGAGATGATCGGCCGCACGACGGCAAATCCCCACCGAACAAGTCGGGGATAAAACTCGTGCAGACCTTCAAGCTTCAGCTCCTCGCCTTCACCTCGGGCCTCGCCATCGCAGGCGGGGCCTTGGCCGCCGAACCGGACCCGGCCGCCTCTACTTCAGCTGATGATGCGGCTTCGCCCGCCGTCGAGCAGGTGATCGTCACCGCCGAACGCCGCGCCACCGACCTGCAGAAGACCGCCATCGCCATCTCGGCCTTCGGTTCGCAGGTGCTGGCCGATCGCAAGGTCGACAGCATCCGCGACCTGTCGGGCCAGATCCCGAACTTCAGCATCAGCCGCGTCACCATCAGCCACACCACCCAGACCTATGCGCTTCGGGGCGTCGGCGAGGCCGATCCGATCCAGGAACCGGTGCTGGCCGTCTATGTCGACGACGTCTACGTGCCGCGCCAGATCGGCTCGATGGTCGAGTTCAACGACCTGGAGCGCATCGAGGTGCTGCGCGGGCCGCAGGGCACGCTGTACGGCCGCAACTCCAGCGCCGGCGCCCTGCGCATCATCACCCGCGATCCGGGCCAGGACTTCCGCGCCAAGGCCGAGGTGGGCCTGGGCAGCTACGGCGCCGTCGACGTGCGCGCCCTGGTCGAGGGCCCGATCGTCGACGACAAGCTGTCGGGCAGCCTGTCCTACATCCACCACAAGCGCGACGGGGTGACGTTCGACCCGACGCTGAACCACGACGTCAACCGCATCGATCTGGACGCCTACCGCGCCAAGCTGCGCTGGACCCCGACCGAAAAGCTGGACGTGCTGCTGACCCTGAACGCCCTGCGCGACCGCAGCGACAGCCGCAGCTACGTGCCCGTCACCCAGCCGAACGGCGAGTTCAACAACCGCCGCTCCTATTCCGAGGTCGAGCCCAAGCAGGACCTCGACCAGATCAGCGGTTCGATCCGCGTGCAGTACGCGCTGAACGACAATCTCAAGATCAAGTCGATCACGGCCTACGGCGGCTTCAACCTGAACCCGGTCTACTACGACAACGACGGCCAGGCGGCGCTGATCCAGAAGAACCTCATCCACTACAACGACCAGTACGCCACCCAGGAAATCCAGCTGAACGGCGACTACGGCAAGCTGACCTTCACCAGCGGCCTGTTCTATCTGCATGAGCGGTTCTTCGTGCAGCGCGACGGCTACAGCCGCCGCAGCGCCACCGTGACCGATCCGGTGACGACGCCGAGCAACTACAACTTCGCCCGGGCCCACAACATCACCAACACCGACGCCTACGCCCTGTTCGGCGAGGCGACCTATGCGGTGACCGACCGCCTCAGCGTCACCGGCGGCCTGCGCTGGACCAACGAGGAAAAGGAATTCACCTTCGACAACAAGGTGCTGAACCTGGCCGGCGAGGTGACCGGCCAGTCGATCGCCGGAACCGCCGACAAGACCTTTTCGGCGATCACCCCGAAGCTGTCGCTGCAGTACCAGTGGACGCCGGCGATCCTGCAGTACGCGACCTATTCCAAGGGCTTCAAGTCGGGCGGCTTCGACAACCGGGCCACGCGCCTTGACCTGGCCACCCGCCCCTTCGCGCCGGAAGACGTCAACACCTACGAGACCGGCCTGAAGACCGAGCTGTTCGACCGCCGGGCGCGGGTGAACCTGGCGGCCTTCTACAACGACTACGAAAACCTGCAGGTCAGCTACAGCGACCCGGCCTATCCGGGCAATTCGATCCGTGGCAACGCCGTAGGTGTGCGCCTGGCCGGCGTTGCCGCGGATCGAGCTGCCCGGATAGGCCGGGTCGCTGTAGCTGACCTGCAGGTTCTTGTAGT
>JASGDR010000424.1:0-4654 GCA_047607095.1 Caulobacter sp. | reverse complement strand
CTCGGCCGAGCGCTGGGCCAGGGCCCGCACTTCCTGGGCGACGACCGCGAAGCCCTTGCCGGCGTCGCCGGCGCGAGCCGCCTCGACGCCCGCGTTCAGGGCCAGAAGGTTGGTCTGGAAGGCGATCTCGTCGATCACGCCGATGATCTGGCTGATCTCGCTCGACGACTTCTCGATCTGCTGCATGGCGTCGACGGCGCCCTTGACCACGACGCTCGAGCGTTCGGCGTCGGCGCGGGTCGAGCCGACCACGCGGGCGGCTTCCTGGGCGCCGGCCGAGCTGCGGCGGACGGTGGCGGTGATCTCGTCGAGGGCGGCGGCGGTCTCTTCCAGGCTGGCGGCCTGCTGCTCGCTGCGGCGCGACAGGTCGTCGGCGGCCGAGGCGATCTCGTCGCTGCCGGCGCCGATGCCGTTGGCGGCGTGGACGATGGTGCGCATCGCGTCTTCCATCTGGGCGATGGCGCCGTTGAAGTCGGACTGCAGGCGCTTGTAGTCGGCCGGGAACGCGGCCTCGACGCGGTAGGTCAGGTCGCCGTCCGCCAGGCGGTTCAGGCCGGCGGCGATCTCTTCCATGACGAAGGCCTGCTCCTTGGCGGCGGCTTCGCGGGCCTGTTCGTTCTTGCGGCGCTCGGCTTCCGTCTCGGCGGCCTGGCGTTGCTGGGCGGCCTCGGCGGTGCGCAGGGCCAGGGCGTTGTCCTTGAACACCTGGACCGAGCGGGCCATGGCGCCGACTTCGTCGCGACGCTCGGCGCCGATGACGTTCACGTCGACGCTGCCCTGGGCCAGCACTTCCATGGTCTTGGACAGGCTGATCAGCGGGCGCGAGATCTTGCTGCGGCCGATCCAGACGGCGTAGGCCAGGGCGGCGGCGGCCGACAGCAGGCCGAACAGCAGGGTGACGATGACGCCGGTCGCGGCGTCGGCGCGGGCCTTCTTGACGATGGCCTGGGTCTCGGCCGAGTGCTTGTCGGTCCAGGCCGAGACGTCCTTGGTCAGGCCGGTGATGTCCGGATCGATCACGGCCATGACCATGATCGCGGCTTCGTTGGCGTCCTGCAGGCCCAGGTCCGCGCCCTGGCGGCCGCTGTCGTAGACCTTCTTGAAGCGGTTGCGGAAGGCGGCGACGTCCTTGGCCGTGTCGGGCTCGGCCTTGACGATGGCGTCGAGACGCTCGTTGCCCGACTTGAAGTTGTCGTCGATTTCCTTCGAGGCGGCGGAGGCGGCCTCCGACGAGCCGCTGTTGGCGACGGTGCGATAGGCGGCGTAGCCGATGGCCGAGACGCGGCGGTTGAAGCGGGCCGACTCCAGTTCGGCCGGCGAGCGCTGCTCGACGATCCGCACCACGGCGGCTTCCAGCTTCTTCTGCTGCCACACGCCCACGCCCACGCAGCCGACGGCGACGAGCGCCAGCACGATGGACGGCAGCATCACCTTGGTGGCGATCTTCAGATCGTCGAGTTTCATCACGGCGTCCCGCTTTCAGCGCTCCTCCGAAGCGTTCCGCGCAATCGGAGGTGTTTCATCTTTGAGCTCCAGAAAGCGTCGGGCGCAGTAAAAGCGTGGTTAAGCCGCGGCTTTTCCCCGTCGCCGCGCGACTCCTTGTCGCAGACCGCCGGTCGCTCAGCCGGTCGATTGTGAAGGCGAGCACAGTCGCATTGCAATTTTAGCGTCAGCTTGCCGGCCGGGGCGAAAGCGCCCGGACCTGGGGAGGCGAGCACATGGCCAAGCGGCCCAACATCCTGCTGATCACCTGCGACCAGTATCGTTTTCCGCGCTTTTCCTACGGCGCAGCGCACGGGTTGGACGACGACCTGAAGGCGGTGCTGGGCTTCCAGCCGCTGGGGCCGGACAACGCCTACGCCGTGCATTTCCCGGGGCTGATGGCGCTGCGCGACAACGCCGTGCTGCTGGCCAACCACACGGTGGCGGCCAGCGCCTGCACGCCCAGCCGGGCGGTGATCTACACCGGCCAGTACGGTGCGCGGACGGGCGTCACCCAGACCGACGGCCTGTTCAAGAGCGGGGATTCGCCGAACTTCCCGTGGCTGGCGGCCGACGGTATCCCCACCCTGGGCGGTTGGATGCGCCAGGCCGGCTACACCACCCACTATTTCGGCAAGTGGCACGTCAGCGACCCGCCGGCCCATTCGCTGGAAGCGTTCGGCTTCGACGACTGGGAGAAGAGCTGGCCCGAGCCGCACGGGGCGGCGATCAACAATCTGGGTCTCTATCGCGACGCCGGCTTCTCGGACTCGGCCTGCGCCTTCATCCGGCGCCAGGCCCTGGCGGTGAACTACGACCGCGCCGTGGCGACGGCGCAGTCGATCGATCCCTACGCCTCCGGCCCGGATCCGGCCGACCTGAAGCCGTGGTTCGCCGTGGCCTCGTTCACCAACCCGCACGACATCGCCACCTATCCGGCGGTGATCGGCCAGGCCCTGCCCAAGCCCGACGACAGCGGCGTGCAGGGGATCTTCAACCCGCTGACCGTGCCCCTGCAGGGCCAGCGGACCCCGGTTCCGACCGCCGGCACGGCGACCATCCCGCTCAATCCCGGCGGCTTTCCGCAGGATTGCGGGCACGTGCCGCCGACCTGGAACGAGGACCTGTCGAGCAAGCCCTCGTGCCAGCACGACTACGCCTGGAAGATGGGCCTGGCCCTGAACGCCAAGACCGGTTTCAACCTGGCCCGGGCCCTGCCGACCCAGAACGAGCAGCAGGCCCTGGAGGCCGCCGCCGAGATCGCCCTGCAGGGGCCGATCCCGTTCCAGCTGACCGACGATCCGCGCGGCGGGGTCAAGGCCTTCGTCCAGCTCTACGGCTGGCTGCACAGCGTGGTCGACGTCCACATCGCCGCGGTGCTGAAGGCGCTGGAGGAGACCGGCCAGGCCGACAACACCATCGTGGTCTTCCTGACCGACCACGGCGAATACGCCGGGGCCCACGGCATGATGATCGAGAAGTGGCACACGGCCTACCAAGAGGCCCTGCACGTGCCGGTGGTCGTGCGCTTCCCGCCGGTCCTGGCGAGCGTCGAGACCCCCGACGGCGTCCCGCTGGCCAAGGACGCCCTGACCAGCCACGTCGACATCCTGCCGACCATCCTGGGCCTGGCCGGGGTGCGCGAGGCCGAGCGCGACGCCATCGCCGGGGTGCTGGCCAAGCGCCGGCCCGTTCCGCCGCTGCCGGGCGTGAACCTGGCGCCGCTGATCCGCGGCGAGACCGACCGGGTGATCGAGCCGGACGGCTGCGAGCGCAAGGGCGTGCTGTTCATCACCGACGACGAGATCACGGCCCCTTCGCCGCCGCTGAACAATCCGCACAACACCAAGTGCGAAAAGGAGTTCGCGGTGTTCGACGCGGCGGTGGAGAAGCTGCGGGCGGGCGATCCCAGGCGGCCGCCGGTGAACATCACCCCCGGCTCGGTGCGCCAGCCCAACCACGTGCGCTCGGTGCGCACCCAGCGCTTCAAGCTCTCGCGCTATTTCGACCCGTCGGGCCAAGCGCGGCAGGAGTGGGAGATGTACGACCTCGCCGACGATCCCAACGAGACGGTGAACCTCGTCTATGTCGAGGCCGATCCGCCCCGCGCCCGCCTGGACCCGGCCCTGCAGCCCGAGGTGGACCGCCTGGCGGCGCTGCTGGCGGCGCTGGAGGCGCGGGATTTGAGCTGAGGGGGCTTCGCGCCGATCTCAAGCCCTGGGATGCGCCTTGCCGTAGGCGGCCAGCAGGCCTTCGGCGTCGACTTGCGTGTAGCGCTGGGTCGTCGACAGCGAGGCGTGGCCCAGCAGATCCTGGATCGAGCGCAGGTCGGCGCCGGCGCCCAGCAGGTGGGTGGCGAAGCTGTGCCGCAGGGCGTGGGGCGTGGCGCGGTCGGAGAGGCCAAGGCGCCCCCGCAGCAGCTGCATGGCCGCCTGCACGTGGCGCGGCGACAGCGGCCCGCCGCGCTTGGCCCGGAACAGCGGCTCGTCGGGCGCCAGCACGAAGGGCAGGACGGCCAGATAGGCGTCCACCGCCGTCCGCACGGCGTCGAGCACCGGCACGATCCGAGTCTTGCCGCCCTTGCCGGTGATGCGCAGCGTCTCAGCCAACGGCGCGTCGGCCCGGGTCAGCGACAGGCCCTCGGAGATCCGCAGGCCGCAGCCCCAGAGCAGGGTCAGCACCGCCTCGTCGCGGGCGGCCTCCCATTCGTCGCGGTCGGGGTCCAGCGCGATCTCGGCCAGCAGGCCTCGGGCCTGGTCTTCCGAGACGGGACGCGGCGCGCCGACCTTGATGCGCGGGCCGCGCACCAGGCCGATTGCGGCGTTGGGCGTCGAAAGGCGGGCGTCGAGAAAGCGGTGGAAGGCGCGGATCGAGGAGAGCGACTGGCTGACCGAGCGGGGCGACAGCGGATGATCGCCCGACCGCCGGAAGGCCAGATAGGCCCGAAGGTCGGCGGCCGAGACGGCGCCGAGGTCGGCCAGCGACAGGCTCCCGCCGTTGTGGTCCTCGATGAAGTTCAGATAGGCCAGCACGTTGTCGCCATAGGCCCGCACCGTGCGCGGCGAGGCGCGGCGCTCGTCGGCGAGATGCGTGAGCCAGGCGGCCAGGGCTTCGCGGGCGTGCATCTAGATCCTCCCCCTCTGGGGGAGGTGTCGGCGAAGCCGACGGAGGG
>JASGDR010000423.1:0-9741 GCA_047607095.1 Caulobacter sp. | reverse complement strand
CCACCTTCGGCGGCGGCCCGGGCGTGGCCTTCCTGGCCATCGGCGGCGGCCTCGCCTGGGTGGCCTTCGTCGTCCTGCTCGGCCCGAAGATCCTGGCCCCGCTGGGCCGCATCGTCGAGCGCGAGGGCGAGATGAGCACGGGCGTCCTGGCCCTGGTCATCCTGGCCTTCTGCCTCTCGGCCTTCCTGATGGACGCCGTCGGCATCCACGCCATCTTCGGCGGCTTCATCCTCGGGGTGGTCATGCCGCGCGGCAAGCTGACCGAGGAACTGAAGAAGAAGGTCGAGCCGCTGGCCGTCGTGCTGCTGTTGCCGATGTTCTTCACCTATTCGGGCCTCAACACCCGGATGGACATGGTCAACTCGGTCAGCCTGCTGCTGATCGCCCTGGGCATCCTGGCCTGCTCGATCCTGGCCAAGTGGGGCGCCTGCTACGTCGCCGCCCGCGCCACCGGCGAGAACCACGCCACGGCCATGGGCATCGGCGCCCTGATGAACTCGCGCGGCCTGATGGAGCTGATCATCATCAACATCGGCCTGCAGAAGGGCATCATCGGCCCGACTCTGTTCTCGATGCTGGTGCTGATGGCGATCGTCACGACCGTGATGGCCAGCCCGCTGTTCGAGGTGGTCTACGGCAAGAAGGCCCGCGAGACCGGCGAACTCGACGCGGTCGACGCCCGGGTGGCCAACGCGGCCTGAACCTCTTGATCCCTCTCTCTGTGAGAGAGGGAGGGGCCCGCGCCGAAGGCGTGGGAGGGTGAGAGGTGACAAAGCCGATCCAGGCGCGAGGCTAAATACATTCGCCTCCCTAGGCCTTGTGCCTAGGGTCCAGGGTTCAGCCGCCGAGATCTCGGGCCGTTCGCGGCCACGCTGGCGGCGTCCCGTCAGAGGGCGCCGAGCCTGGCCCGGCCATGGATCCTCGCCACGAGGGCGAGGAAGGCGGGATTTGAGGACAAGGGCCGTCTCGAAAGGGGCGGCCCTTTTCGTGCGAGGGCGGCCAAGGGCGTACCCTCTCACCTTCCCGCCGCTGCGCGGCGGGCCCCTGCCGCTCTCCACGAGAGAGTGAAAATCAGGCCGGCTCCAGCGGCCGGTCGAAGCCGAAGCGGTTGATCTGCGAGATCAGGTCGCGGTGGCTGGGCAGGTCATGGGTGGCGCGTTCGCCGAAGGCGCGGATGCGGGCGAACTGCTTCTGGGCCGACTGCACGTCGGGGAACTCGGCCCGGCCCGGCGACAGGTCGGTCCGAAAGCCCATGCCGTAGAGAATGTACTGGTAGTTGAAGAAGGCGAAGGTCTCGAGGTCGAGGATGAAGTCGTAGCGGCTGGGCGGGCGATAGCGCCACTGCTCCAGCAGCTCGGCCAGCCGCTCGGGGATCGAGGCCGCGTCGGCGTTGTCGCGCCAGAACGGCTCGGTGCGCCGGCTCAGGCAGTAGTGCAGCTTCAGGAAGGCGATGATGTTGTCGTAGCGGGCGACCATCAGGTCGTTGAAGCGCCTGGCCGGGGCGTCGATCGGGCCGTTGTGCGGGAAGAGCTCGGCGATGATCGCCACCGCCGCCTCGATCAGAACCACGCCGGTCGATTCCAGCGGCTCGAGGAACCCCGCCGACAGGCCCACGGCCACGCAGTTGCCCACCCACTGCCGCTCGCGATAACCGGCCTCGAAGCCGATGGCCTTGGGCGCGATCTCGACCGCCTCGCCCACGTGCGCCCGCAGGATCGCCTCGGCCCGGGCGTCGTCCATGTGGTCGCTGGAATAGACGCAGCCGACGCCGCGGGCGCCGGCCAGGCCGATGTCCCAGATCCAGCCGGCCTCGTGCGCCGTGGCGACGGTGAAGCTCTGGATCGGCGCGTCGGGGCGCTCGTAGGGAACGCGGCAGGCCAGGGCGCGGTCGGTGAACAGCACCGGCCGGGTCGACTTGAACGGCGCCTTCAGGGCCTGGCCGATCAGCTCGGCGCGGAAACCGGTGCAGTCGATGTAGAGATCGGCCTCCAGGCGGCCGTGCTCGGCGCAGATCACGTGGTCGATCGTCCCGTCGTCGCCCAGGGCCGCACCGGTCAGCAGGCCCTCCAGCCGGGTCACCCCCAGCTCGCGGGCGCGCTCGGCCAGCACCTGGGCCAGCTTGGCGGCGTCGAAGTGGTAGGCGTAGTTCAGCGGCCCGGCGAAGTTGCCCTCGTGCGGCCGCTTGGGCGCGCGCTGGGCGCCGGCCACCCGCGCCTGGATGGTCATGGCCTCGGCGAAGGGCGGCCGCGTGGCCTCGTCCTGCAACAGCCAGTAGGGGGCCAGGCTGGCCCCGTCCGCCGAGAACGGCGCCTCGAACGGGTGGAAGTACTGGTGGCGCCGGCCGCCTTCCGGCGCGTGTCCCCAGTCCACGAAGCGGACGCCCTGCTTGAAGGTGGCCGAGGTCTCGCGGATGAACCGCGTCTCGTCGATCCCCAGGAACTGCAAGGTGGTGCGGATGGTGGGAAAGGTCGCCTCGCCCACGCCGATGATGCCGATGTCGGGCGACTCCAGCACCGTGATCGACAGGTGTTCCTGCTCGGCGATGCGCAGGCTCTTGGCCAGATAGGCGGCCGTCAGCCACCCGGCCGTTCCGCCGCCGACGATGAGGATGCTGCGCCCACGCTCCATGGGTCAGTGCATAGCGCGTTTCGGGGGCGAAAACCTCGTCCTTCGACAGGCTCGGGATGAGGTTTTTCTACCGCCCGGGCCTGCAATGGTCCTCATCCTGAGCCTGTCGAAGCCTGCCCTCGGGCGGGCCGCGCAGCCGCGCGACCCGGGGGGGCGAGGACCACGCAACCGCGCCTACCCCAGCCGCAGCAGCGCCGCCCCGTGCGGGGCCACCGTCCGTTCCACCCGGCCCGACGCGCGGCCCAGGTCTTCGCCGCTCCACAGGTCGCGGGCGGAAACCGATCCCGCCAGCCCCAGGTCGCGCAGCGGCAGGCCCACGGTCTTCGGTTTGTCGGTGGTGTTGAACAGCGCGACGTAGCGATCCTTCGGCGCGCCTTCCGGCCGCGCCGACCAGATCCGCGTCCCGTCCTCGACGAAGTGCGGCCGGTTGGCGGTGCTGGCCTGGTTGACCGCCAGCATGGCGCGGTTGGTCAGTAGGCTGAGGGTCGGCGCATCGAGGTGGCGCAGGTCGCCGCCCATGATCAGGGGCGAGCGGGCGATGGCCCACAGGCTCATCAGGGTGCGCTGCTCGTCGGGGGTGAACTTGGTGTCGCGCTGGCCCAGCGCCAGCCGTCCCAGCGGCAGCATGTCGGCGTCGGGCCAGCCGCCCGAAACGCGGTGCTCGTTCCAGTTCTCCAGCCGGGTGAACTGGGCCTCGAGCATGCGCCACTCGTCCCAGAAATCGTCCGAGATCCGCCACATCTGGGCGAACCGGCGCACGTGATCGGCCCGGGCCACCGGCGTCTCGCCCGGCGACAGCGACAGCACGATCGGCCGCCCGGTCGCCGCGATCGCCTTGTGCGCCGCCTCGATCTCGGCCGCATGGGCGTCGTAGGGGCGGCTCATGTCGTCCATCTTGACGAAGTCGACGCCCCAGTCGGCCAGCAGCCGGAACACGCCGTCGTAATAGGCCTGGGCGCCGGGCCTGGTCATGTCGACGCCGTACATGTCCGGGTTCCACGGGCAGGTGCTGGTCGTATCGGCGATGTCGGCGGCGCGGACCTTGGTTCCCAGCACCGGCAGGTCGGCCTTCACCGCCGCACGGGGGATCCCTCGCATCAAATGCACCCCGAACCTCAGGCCCAGCGCGTGGACCTGGTCGGCCAGCGGCTTGAAGCCCTTGCCGCCGGCGCTCGAAGGAAAGCGGTTGGGGGCCGGAACCAGCCGCCCGAACCCGTCCATCGCCGGCCAGGGATCGCGGTTGTAGGTGTAGCTGACGGCCTCCGGCTCGTACCACTGGATGTCGACCGTGAAGACGTCGTAGCCGAACGGCAGCAGCTTGGCCGCCATGATCTGCGCCGTCTCCAGCGCCTCGCTTTCGGTGATCGTCGTGGCGAAGCTGTTCCAGCTGTTCCAGCCCATCGGCGGCCGCGGCGCCAGCAGGGCGCCGGACTTCGCGCCGACTTTGGGCGCGGCGGAGGCGGCGGTCGAGGCGGCCCCGGCCACGAGGCCGGCGGCCAGCAGGCCGCGCCGGTGCAGGTCCAGGGTCACGCGCATCCTCCCGTGTGTTCGGATTTCTTGTCCGACAATATGCCGGGGGTGGCAAGCCGGGCGGGCGCCGCCATCCCCGATCCGTAAAATCCCCGCGAAAGCGGGGACTCAGGCTTCTTATGCAATCCTTTGCAGACACTCGGCTCCCCGCTTTCGCGGGGATTTTGCGGGAGGAGGGGGACCGGCCGCTTGAGCCGCGCCGTTCGCCATGCTCTCTAGCGCGCAATAGTCAGACAATAGCGTGGGGAAGAGCGCCATGGACCAGCACAAGCCGAGCCGCCGCGCCTTCCTGCTGGCCACCAGCGCGCTCGCGTTCGCCGCCGGCGCCGTCGCCGCCAAGCCGCTGAAGGCGAGCCCGCGCGTCGTCGCCACGCCCGTTCCGGCCCGCCACGTCACGCTGAAGGCCTCGTATCACCAGCGCGCGGCCGAGGCGAACCGGGCCTATCTGGCCTCGCTGTCGCCCGACCGCCTGCTGCACAACTTCCACCAGGGCGCGGGCCTGCCCGTGAAGGCCCCGGTCTACGGCGGCTGGGAGGCCCAGAGCATCGCCGGCCACACCCTGGGCCACTGGCTCACCGCGTGCGCGCTGCAGGTGGCCCACACCGGCGATCCGGAGCTGCGCGAGCGCCTGGCCTACACCGTGGCCGAGCTGGCCCGCGTGCAGGCCGCCCACGGCGACGGCTATGTCGGCGGGACCACCCGCTGGGGCCAGTCCGACGCGGCCGCCGGCAAGCAGGTGTTCGAGGAGCTGCGCCGGGGCGACATCCGCGCCTCGCGCTTCAGCCTCAACGACGGCTGGGTGCCCATCTACACCTGGCACAAGGTGCACGCGGGCCTGCTGGACGCCCACCGCCTGGCGCAGACCCCCGGCGCGCTCGACGTGGCCACGGGCCTCGCCGGCTATTTCGCCACGATCATCGAGGGCCTGAGCGACGAGCAGGTGCAGAAGATCCTGGTCGCCGAGCACGGCGGGATCAACGAGGCCTATGCCGAGACCTACGCCCTGACCGGCGACGAGCGCTGGCTGAAGGTCGCCCGCCGCCTGCGCCACAAGGCCGTGCTCGACCCGATCGCCGGAGGGCGCGACGAACTGGCCGGCCTGCACGCCAACACCCAGATCCCCAAGGTCATCGGCCTGGCCCGCCTCTACGAGGTTGGCGGCGATCCGGCCGAGGCGCAGGCGGCGCGGTTCTTCCACGCCGCCGTCACCCGCGACCACAGCTACGTCATCGGCGGCAATTCCGACCGCGAGCACTTCGGCAAGCCGCGCGAGATCGCCCGCCACATGGCCGAGACCACCTGCGAGGCCTGCAACAGCTACAACATGCTGAAGCTGACCCGGCATCTGTGGAGCTGGAAGCCCGACGGCGCCCTGTTCGACTATTACGAACGCACCCAGCTCAACCACATCCTGGCCCACCAGAACCCGGCCGACGGACGGTTCGTCTATTTCATGCCGATGGCCGCCGGCGGCCGGCGCAGCTACTCCACCTACGAGGACAGCTTCTGGTGCTGCGTCGGCAGCGGCATGGAAAGCCACGCCAAGCACGCCGACAGCATCTGGTGGACCAGCGGCCGGACGCTGTGGCTGAACCTCTACGTCGCCTCGAAGCTCGACCTGGGCGAGGGCGACTTCGCCATCGATCTCGACACCCAGTATCCCAGCTTCGGCCATGTCGCCCTGACCATCGCGCGGGCGCCCAAGGGCGAGCGCGAGCTGGCCCTGCGCCTGCCGGCCTGGAGCGTCGGCCCGACCCTGGAGCTCAACGGCCAGGCCGTCGCCATCCAGACCCGCGGCGACGGCTACGCCCGTCTTTCGCGCCGCTGGAAGGCCGGCGATCGCGTGAGGCTGACCCTGCCGATGACCGTGCGGGCCGAGCCCACGCCCGACGATCCGAACCTGGTGGCCCTGCTGTCGGGCCCGCTGGTGCTGTCGGCCGACCTCGGCCCCGCCGACCGGCCGTTCGACCGCCCGGCGCCGGCCCTGCTGGGGCAGGGCGATCCGGCCGCCCTGCTGCGGGTCACGCGGGCTCACCCGCACAATTTCGACGCCCCCATGGCCCAGGGCGGACGGGTCGAGCTGACGCCGTTCTTCACCGGCTACAGCCGCCGCGAGGCGATCTACCTGCCGGTGTTCACCTCGGCCCGCTGGGCGGCCGAGGGGCCGGCCTATCTGGCCGCCGAGCAGAAGCGCATCGACACCGTCGCCCGCACGGTCGACACCGTCTATCTGGGCGAGCAGCAGCCCGAGGTCGATCACGCGGTGACCGCCGGGGCCGGCGAGATCATCCAGCTGAACGGCCGCAGCGGCCGCCGCGTCGCCCCCGGCGGCTGGCTGGAGATGACGCTGAAGCGCCGCCCCGGGCCGCTGGTTCTGCAGCTCGTCTACTGGGGCCAGGACGTCGGCCAGTCGGCCGGGGTGCTGGCCGGCGGCGGCGTCGTGGGACGGTTCGAGACCCCGACGACCCGCCGCGACGGCTTCTTCACCGTGGATGTCCCGCTGCCGGCCGGCGAGGATCCGGCCCGCGTGCGCATCGAGGCCGGCGACAAGCCCGCGACGATCTACGAGGTGCGGGTGATGGCGGCGGAGGCGGCGTAGGCTTAGGGCGCATCGCCCGCGCGTGGTTTTCGCCCCGACGCCATAAGACGCCCCCGCCCCCTCACAACGCGCTAAAGCCCGCGTTAATCCTCTGGCAAGATGGTGCGCCGAACCGACCAACCGGCAGGAGAGTCATGGCGTCGCGACACAACCGGCCTCCCGCCCCCGCCAGAGGGGGCGCTCCCAAGCCCGCGCCCGTCTCGGCCAGCGCCCTGGCCCTGGGCCAGGAGGCCGCGCCGGCCGCCGCCTATGTCGGGTTCAAGGCCGCGCCCGTCGGCGACTCGGCGTCGAAGGAGGCCCTCGCCCGGCTGAAGCAGGCGACGCAAGGCGTGCGCGACCAGGCCCAGAGCCGCCTGCTCGACCAGGCCATCCTGGCCGTGCGCCGCCACGACTACGCCAAGGCCGAGCAGCTGGCCCAGAAGGCCCTGTCGCAGGACCAGGGGCTGGGCGTGGCCTGGCACGTGCTGGCCGTGGCCCGCGAGAAGCTGGGCGACTTCGCCGCCTCGATGCACTGCTACGAGGCCGCCCTGAAGCTCCTGCCCAACCAGGACGCCGTGGCCGCCGACGTCGGGCGCCTGGCCTACCGCATGGGCATGCCCGACATCGCCGCCAAGCTGTTCCGCCTGCACCTGGCCCATCAGCCGAACGACGTGGCCGGCCTCAACAACCTGGCCAGCGCCCTGCGCGATCTCAACGCCGAGTCCGAGGCGATCGAGGTGCTGAAGCCCGCCATCGGCGCCAATCCCGAGCAGCCGATCCTGTGGAACACCCTGGGCACCGTCATGTGCAGCCAGGGCGACGGCCGGACCGCCCTGACCTTCTTCGACGAGGCCATCCGCCTCGCCCCCGACTTCGCCAAGGCCTATCACAACCGCGCCTACGCCCGGCTCGACCTGGGCGACGCCGAGGGGGCGCTGGCCGACTGCGACCTGGCCATCCGCCACGGCGACTCCCGCGAGGACGTCGCCACCATCCGCTTCGCCCGCTCGACCATCCTCCTGGCGCTCGGCCGCGTGACCGAGGGCTGGGCGGCCTATGAGGCGCGCACCTCGCCCGACCTGCCCGACGCCCCGCGCTTCGTCATCGAGGCGCCGCCCCTGGCCCCCGGCGCCGACCTTTCCGGCAAGCGCCTGCTGGTCATGGCCGAGCAGGGCCTGGGCGACGAGGTGATGTTCGCCGGCGTGCTGCCCGACGTGGCCAACGCCCTGGGCCCGGACGGCAAGCTCTCCCTGGTGGTCGAGCGCCGCCTCGTCCCCCTCTTCGCCCGCAGCTTCCCCGCCGCCGACGTCACCCGCCACCGCACCGTCGCGCTCGAGGGGCGCGTCTACCGCACCGCGCCGGAGATCGAGCGCTGGGACGCCTTCGACGCCTGGACGCCGATCGCCTCGCTGCTCCAGACCCTGCGTCCCACGGCCGAAAGCTTCCCCGCCCGCGAGCGCTTCCTCATCCCCGATCCCGAGCGTGTCGCCCACTGGCGCCGCGTGCTGGCCGAGCGCCCCGGCCTGAAGGTCGGGGTGCTGTGGAAGAGCCTCAAGCTCGACGGCGAGCGCGCCCGCCTGTTCTCGCCCTTCCGCCTGTGGGAGCCGGTGCTGCGCACCCCCGGCGTCAGCTTCGTCAACATCCAGTACGGCGACTGCGACGAGGAGATCCGCATCGCCCGCGACGAGTTCGGCGTCGACCTGTGGACCCCGCCGGGCATCGACCTGAAGGAAGACCTCGACGATATCGCCGCCCTGACCAGCGCGCTCGACCTGACGGTCGGCTTCTCCAACGCCACGATCAACCTGGCCGGGGCCTGCGGCGCGCCGATCTGGGTGGTTACCGCCGCGGCCGCCTGGACCCGCCTCGGCACCGAGCGCTACCCCTGGTATCCGCAGGCCCGCGCCTTCATCACCGAGGACCTGCAGAGCTGGGCCGGGGTGATGGACGAGGTCGCCGAAGCCCTTGCCGAAAAGGCGCTCGCGAAAAAGGGAGGCCGCGCATGATCATCGCCGTCCTCCAGGCCCGGATGAGCTCCACCCGCCTGCCGGGCAAGGTGCTGGCCGACCTGGTCGGCGCCCCGATGATCCTGCGCCAGATCGAGCGCCTGCGCCGCATCCCCTCGCTCGACCGCCTGGTCGTGGCCACCTCCGAAGACGCCAGCGACGACGTGCTGGCCGAGACGCTGGAGGCGGCCGGGGTCGACCTCTTCCGCGGTCCGCTCGACGACGTGCTGGCCCGCTTCGCCGGCGCGGTCGCGGGCTTCGCCGACGACGACCTTGTGCTGCGCCTGACCGCCGACTGCCCCCTGGCCGACCCCGACCTGATCCAGCGCCTGCTCGACCATCATCGGGCCGTCGGCGCCGACTACTCGGCCACCACCCATCCCTCGCGCACCTATCCCATCGGCCTCGACGCCGAGCTGACCAGCGCCGGCCTTCTGCGTCTGGCCGCGCGCGAGGCCGCCGACCCGTACGAGCGCGAGCACGTCACCCCGTTCTTCTACCGCAACCCCGAACGCTTCGCGCTCGACGGGGTGATGCAGGACGCCGACGAGAGCGCGGTGCGCTGGACGGTCGATCTGCCGTCGGACCTGGCTTTCGTGCGCGAGGTCTATGGGGCGCTCTATGCCGCCAACCCGGCCTTCACCTCCGACGACGTGCGGGCGCTGGTGGCGGGGCGGGAAGACCTGCGGACGCTTGGGGATTTCCCGAGGGGGTAGGACTTCCGGTCAAGGGACAGTGCGTGATCCTGTCGAAGGACGAGGTTTTCGTCTCAAACGCCAAGCCTCACCCCCGATACCGCAGCGCCTCGATCAGCAGCGAAAACGCCGGCGAGGCGTGGCGGCGGCTGGGATAGTAGAGGTGGTAGCCCGGGAACGGCGGCGACCAGTCCTCCAGCACGCCGACCAGCTCGCCCGCGACGATCCGGGCCGCGACGACGTCGTGCGGCAGATAGGCCAGGCCCAGTCCCTGCAGCGCCGAGTCCAGCCGCTGGTCCAGGGT
>JASGDR010000422.1:0-2592 GCA_047607095.1 Caulobacter sp. | reverse complement strand
TCCCCCTCTGGGGGAGCTGTCGCGGAGCGACTGAGGGGGCCGCCGCAGGCGGCTACTTCTCGTCCGAATAGATCGCCGTGCCCTTGTCCTTGGCGCTGGCCCAGCCGCGGTACATGCCCGAACTGTTCATCGGGAAGGCCACCTCGCCCTTGGCGTTCATGGTGATCATGCCGCCGTCGCCGCCGATCGCGCCGATGGCCTTGATGGTCTCGTCGCCGGCGGTCTTGAGGTCTTCGCCCTTGAAGGCGATGCGGGCGCAGACCTGATGGGCGGCGCTGGTGCGGATGAAGTATTCGCCCGAGCCGGTGGCCGACACGGCGCAGACGCCGTCCTGGGCGTAGGTACCCGCCCCGATCACCGGACTGTCGCCGATGCGTCCCCACTTCTTGCCGGTCATGCCGCCGGTCGAGGTGGCCGCGGCCATGTGGCCCTTGGCGTCGATGGCGACGGCGCCGACCGTGCCGTAGAGGTGGGTCGGATCGATGGCCGCCTTCTGCTTGGCCCGCCAGGCCTCCAGCTGCTTCCAGCGCTCCTCGGTGCGGAAGTAGGACGGATCGACCTGCTCCAGGCCCTGCTCGACCGAGAACTGGTCGGCGCCCTCGCGGGCCAGCATCACGTGCGGCGACTTCTCCATCACCGCCCGGGCCAGGCTGATCGGGTGCTTGGTGCGGGTCACGCCCGCCACCGCGCCGGCCTTCAGGGTCGCGCCGTCCATGATCGAGGCGTCCAGCTCGTTCTTGCCGTCGGCGGTGAAGACCGCGCCCCGGCCGGCGTTGAACAGCGGATTGTCCTCCAGCACCTTCACGGCCGCCTCGACGGCGTCGAGGCTGGAGCCGCCCTTCGCCAGCACGTCCGAGCCGGCCTTCAGCGCCGCCTCGAGCCCGGCGCGATAGGCCGCTTCCTTCTCGGGCGTCAGGTCGCCGCGATTGATCACGCCCGCCCCGCCGTGAATGGCCAGCGACCACTCGCCCGCGAAGGCGGTGGGCGCGGCGGCGAGCGAGGCCGCGACGACGGCGGCGAGCAGGACAGACTTGGACATGGCGACTCTCCGGGGGATCGGAGCGCGATAAGAGCACCTTCGCCGCCCGGTTTCACTGGCGCTTAGGGCGAAGCTCGCTCTAGGGTCGCGTCATGCGTGGAGCAGTGGTTCATCGGATCGGCCCGCGGCGCAGGTCCATCGTGGCGGCGGGTTGGCTGGCCGCGTGGTCGGTGATCCTGGCGCTGTGGCTGCTATTCAACCCGTGGCCCTATCCCGTCGTCACGACGCTTGCGGCCCTGACGCCCTGGGCGGCGATCTGGCTGGTCAGGCGTGATCCGGAGCTTTCGCTGTTCGAGGCTCAGAACAACCCGGGCTCCGGAAACCTCACGCTCTCCTGGGCCATGCCCTCCGTCGCTCTGAGCGTCCCCAGCTTCCAGCAGCATTTCGTGGACTTCGGCGGTTTGCTGGCGCTGGCTGCAGGCCTGGGCGCCCTGCTCTGGACCACGATGCTGCTGGTCGACACTCACGGTCGAAACCTGATGGCCATGACCTTGGCGGCTGTAATCGCCTTCGCGTGGGGCTGGGGCGTCATCTCGACCGTCGACGTCCTTGTCGGGCGGGACGATTTCAAACTGGTCGAGGGCCTGGTCGAGGACGCCGACTTGCCGACCCGCCGCAACGCCCCCAGCCTCTATGTCAGCGCCACGATCAACGGCCGGCGGGAAACCTTCGACGACCTGCCCGTGAGCCGCGGCGTCTACGTCCTGCACCCGATCGGCTCCTCGGTCTGCGTCGAGATCCACAAGGGCCTGCTGGGCTCGCGCCACGTCTACGCCGTGACCTGTCCGCTGGTCTGAAACGACGAAGGGCCCGGCGTCGCCGCCGGGCCCTCGCTGCCTCACATGGCATGAACCCTACTTCCGGGTCAGCACCACCGGCCTACCGTCATAGTCCACGGTCAGGTCGGCCGCGGCGTCGAAGTCGGTCGGCTTTGCGCCCTTGCCGATGAAGCGGACCTTGAAGACGCGCTTCTCGACCATGCCCGGGAAGCTGCCCGAGCGGGCGCCGATGGTCACCCGGCCGGTCGCGTCGTCATAGGAGATCGGCGTGCGGGCCCAGGCGCCGCGGGCGTAGCCGTTGGAAAGGCCGTCGTCCTCGTAGAGCTCATACTTGCCGTCCTTGCCGGTGAAGATCAGCAGGGTGATCGGCGCGTCGGGCTTCTCGCCGACATATTGCTGGACCGTGGTGGTCGGCACGATGGCGCCGGCCTTCACGAACAGGGGCATGCGGGCCAGCGGCGCGTCGGCCTTGACCGTCTGGCCGCCCTTGAAGGCCTTGCCGGTCTCGAAGTCGTACCAGGTTCCGGCCGGCAGGTAGACGCCGCGCGAGCGGGCCTTGAACGCCGTCACCGGGGCCACAAGGAAGTCGTCGCCGAACAGGTACTCGTCGTCGACCGTGCGGGCCTTCACGTCGGCCGGATAGTCCATCACCAGGCCGCGCATCATGCTGCCGTCGCGGTGATAGGTGTCGGCCGCCAGGGTGTAGACGTAGGGCATCAGCCGGTAGCGAAGCTCGTCGTACCAGGCCAGCGACTTGTAGACCTCGGTCCCTTC
>JASGDR010000421.1:0-4012 GCA_047607095.1 Caulobacter sp. | reverse complement strand
GGCGGCCTGTCCGGCGGCGTCCTGTTCGGCCGGCCAGACCAGGGTGGCCAGGGTGCGGGCGCGACCCTTGGCCTCGACCACCGACAGTAGGCGGGCCAGGCTGTCGAGCTGGCCGTCCGTCCACGGCGTGACCAGCGAGGCAGTCAGCTGGGCCTGGCTCTTCAGGATGACGCCGTCGGACAGCACCTTCAGGCCGTTGGCCGCCAGGGTGGCGCCGGTCGTGGTGATGTCGACCACCAGTTCGGCCGCGCCGGCGGCCGGGGCGCCTTCGGTGGCGCCGCTGCTCTCGACGATGCGATAGTCGGCGACGCCGTGGCGGGCGAAGAAGGCCCGGGTCTGGGTGACGTACTTGGTGGCCACCCGCAGGCGGCGGCCGGTCTTGGCCAGGTGCAGGTGCCCGACCTCGTCGATGTCGGCCATGGTGTCGACGTCGAGCCAGCTCTTGGGCGCGGTCACCACCAGGTCGGCGCGGCCGAAGCCCAGGGCGCGCAGCAGCATCACCCGGCTGTCCATGTCGTCGCCGCGCTCGCGCAGCAGGTCCTCGCCGGTGACCCCCAGGTGCAGGTCGCCGCTGTCGAGGCCCGCGGCGATGTCGCCCGCCGACAGCAGGCGCACCGACACGCCGGGCAAGCCCGACAGTTCGGCCGAATAGCCGCGCGCGCCGCCCGTCATCTCGACCCGGAAGCCGCATTCGGCCAGCCACGCCTCGACCTGTTCCTTCAGGCGGCCCTTGGAGGGGATGGCGAAGATCATCGGGTTGCTCATTCGCCGCCTCCGGCATAGGCGCGGGCCGGGCGCACCATGCAGCCGACGGCCCCAGTCCTGGTTTCGGCCCCGAGCCGCGCGGGCAGGCCGTCATAGCGGCCGCCGGCGGCGACCGGGCGTTCCTCGCCGAGGGCGGCGCTGCGCACCTCGAACAGGTAGCCGTCGTAATAGCCGAAGGCCCGGCCGAAGGCGGCGTTCAGGCGGATGCGTTCGATCGGAACCCCGCCGGCGACCATGCCGGCCAGGCGCTTGCGCCAGCCCTCGATCGCCGCGTCGAGGGGGCTGCAGTTAGGACCGGCCAGGGCGGCGATGGCGTCGAGGGCCGCGTCCGGCGCGTCGCCCACGGCCAGGAAAGCGCGGACCTTGTCGGCTTCTTCCGGCGACAGGCGGCCGGCCTTCACCACCTCGGCCTTCTCGACCAGGCGATGGGCGATCTCGGCGGGACGGCGGCCGCCGACCGGTTCGATGCCGGCCAGGGACCACAGTTCCTGGAGAACGGCGGCGGCCTCGGCTTCCGGCAGGCCGGCCAGCAGGGCGGCGATGCGGCTGCGCTCGCTGGAGACGACGGGGGCGTCCTCGCCCTCGAGCTCGGCCTTCAGCTGGCGGGGCCGCGAGAAGGTGCGCTTCAGCCGCGCACCGAGCGGCGGGGTCAAATCGAGGCTGTCGACGAAGGCGGCGAACAGGCCGACATCGCCCAGCAGCAGGGTCAGGTCGTCGCGACCGCCCGCGGCCGCGCCGGCCCACGCCAGGGCCGCGATCTCGGCGTCGGCGGCGACGGGATCGGCGGCCTCGAAGGCCTCGACGCCGATCTGCAGGAACTCCTCGGCCCGGTCGCTGCCGCGCGGGGCGACGCGGAAGGCCTTGCCTTCATAGAGGTAGCGGCCCGCGCCGGCGCCCGAGGCCAGATGCTGGCGGGCGACGGCGACGGTGAAGTCCGGACGCAGGCAGGCCTCGTCGCCGCCGTCGCCGGAGACGACGAACAGCCGCGAGCGCATGGCCTCGCCGGCCAGATCCAGCAGCAGGCCCAGGGGCTGCAGCACCGGGGCGTCGGTCGGGACGGCCCCGGCCGACAGGAACGGAGCGCGGATGGCGTCGAGCGCCTCCGCCGGGATGGAACGCTCTAGCCTCAACGGATCAGCCCCCAGTGGCGCTTGAGATGATCTTCTTGACGGCGGCGACGAGATCACCGCGCGGAATGGTCTGCTGCCCCGGCCGCTCGGCCTTCCAGGCGGCGTTGTCGGCGACGCCCGAGGCCAGCTCGCGGCCCAGGTCCAGATCCTTGATCGTCACCGTGCCGGCGGCGATCTCGTCGCCGCCCAGCATGATGGCGGCCGGCGACAGGCGACGATCGGCGTACTTCATCTGCGGGCGCATGCCCGAGGTCCCGAGATAGACCTCGGCCGGGATGCCAGCCGCGCGCAGCTGGCCGGCGACGGCGAAATACTCGCCCATGTGGGCCTGGTCGAAATTGATGATCACGACCGGACCGCGCGCCGCCGAGGCCGGCTCGCGACCGGCCGCCCGCAAAGCCGCCGCCAGGCGCGAGACGCCGAACGAAAAGCCCGTGGCCGGCACCGGCTGGCCGGTGAAGCGGGCCACCAGGTCGTCGTAGCGGCCGCCGCCGCCGATCGAGCCGAAGGTGACCTTGTTACCCTTCTCGTCGGTGGTGGAGAGCAGCAGCTCGGCCTCGAACACCGCGCCGGTGTAGTATTCCAGGCCGCGCACGATCGACGGGTCGATGATCGCCTGATCGTCGGCGACGCCCAGGCTGGTCAGGGCCGCGTCGATCTTGGCCAGCTCTTCCAGGCCCTCGTCGCCTTCGGCCGAACCGGCGACGACCTTGGCGATGTTGTTCAGCGTGGCCGAACGGCCGCCGACACCCGCCTGGACGAAATCGAGCACCGAGTCGATGGCCTTGCCGGCCAGGCCCGCGCCCTTGGTGAAGTCGCCGCTGTCGTCGAGACGGCCTTCGCCCAGCAGCAGGCGCACGCCGTCGACGCCCAGGCGGTCGAGCTTGTCGACGGCGCGCAGCACGGCCAGCTTCTGGCCTTCGCTGGTGGCGCCGGCCTGGGTCAGCAGGCCGTTGAGGAGCTTGCGGTTGTTGATCTTCAGCACCGCCGCGCCGCGCGGCAGGCCGGCGGCCTCCAGGCCCTCGACCGCCATGGCGATGATCTCGGCGTCGGCTTCGGGGCGGGCCGAGCCGACGGTGTCGGCGTCGCACTGGATGAACTGGCGGAAGCGGCCGGGGCCGGGCTTCTCGTTGCGCCACACCGGACCGAAGGCGTAGCGGCGGAAGGGCTTGGGCAGGGTTTCCCAGTTCTGGGCGGCGAAGCGAGCCAGCGGCGCGGTCAGGTCGTAGCGCAGGGCCATCCACTGGTCGTCGTCGTCCTGCAGGGCGAAGACGCCTTCGTTGGGACGGTCGCTGTCGGGCAGGAACTTGCCCAGGGCGTCGGCGTATTCGAAGGCCCCGGTGTCGAGCGCCTCGAAGCCGTAGCGCTCGTAGACGGCCGAGACGGCCTCGAGAATCGACTTCTCGGCGCGCAGGTCGCGGGCGCGCTTGTCGGCGAAGCCGCGCGGGGCGCGGGCCTCGGGGCGGAAGTCCTGGTTCTTGGCGTCGTCAGCGGCGTCGGTCATCGTCGGTCCTTAGAGATCTCTAGGCTTCGACGGATGGCGCTTGCACTTAAGCCCCATCCGCTAGGCGGGGCTTGGCAGGGCGTTCGCTTTAGAGCGAGCGGACCCGGCCGATCCCGCGAGGCGAGGTCGGATGGTGGTGGCGGCCGTGGTGGTGCGGCGTGCGGGTCATCGCGGCGGCGTATAGCGCAGGCGGGCCGGCGGCGCCACCCACAACCCGCATCGGCTTGACAGGCGACAGCGGTCAAGCCACATCTCCGCCCAACGAATAATTGGCCTGACCAATGTAAGGGAGAGGTCTATGCGTCGCCTGCTGACCCGCACGTCGTCCCATCTGATCGTCGCCGGCCTGCTGACGCTGGCCGCGAGCCCGGCCCTGGCCCAGCGCGCCGACCTGCTGTTCAACGACGGCTGGCGGATGGCGACCGGCGACGCCCAGGGGGCCGCGGCGGTCGAATTCGACGACGCCGCCTGGAAGCCGGTCACCCTGCCCCGGGCCTTCAACGAGGACGAGGCCTTCGCCCGCGACATCCACGAGCACTCGACCGGGATCACCTGGTACCGCAAACGCTTCGTGCTGCCGGCCGACAAGGGCCCGGCTGTCGGCGGGCGGGCC
>JASGDR010000420.1:0-4704 GCA_047607095.1 Caulobacter sp. | reverse complement strand
GCCAACGGCTGCACCCTGGCCGAAAGCCCGATCTACCTGCCCGACGGCCGCACCCAGAAGCGCTTCGTCCGCGTCTGCCCGGACGCTTCGGGCCGCTACCAGGTAGTCGACTAAGCTTCCCTGAGCGGATTTCCTCCCCGAAATCCCGACTACGGGCCGCCGGCTTCCCCCAGCCGGCGGCCTTTTCTTTGGTCGCGACCAAAGGCGAGCCAGTCTGCCGGCCCCGATCCGGCGACAGGAGCTGAACACCCGATCACCCCCGCGACGACGGGGATCACCTCCGCCCCGGGAGCGGACGACGCGATCGACGCATCGCGCACGTCAGGGCGCCCGTCAGGCTGATCGAACGGCCACGCCTTCGATCTCGATCAAGCACCCGTAGTGAAGTTCCGGGACGGGCGCGACCACGCGGGCGGGTCGATGGACGCTCATGCGCTCGGCGTAGATCCCGTTGAACCGCGGCCAGTTGTCGATGCCGACGATATAGGCCGTGACTTTGAGCACCCCTTCCCTCGTTGCGCCGGCCGCCGCCGCGACGGCGAGAAAATTGTCCAACGCCAGGCGCGCCTGCGTCTCGAAATCCAGATCCGCGGCGTGGCTCCCGTCGGCGCGGATCGGCAGCTGTCCGGAAATGAAGACCAGATCGCCCCAGGCGACGGCGGCGCTGTAGTGGCCGCCCGGCGGCGCGACGTCCGGGCTGGCGATGAACTTGATCGACTTGGTCATGCGCAGGTCACTCCTGGGCGAGCGCGGCGGCGAAGGTGTCCGGATCTACGTTCCCGCCTGAACACACGACCGCGATCGTGCGGTCGGCGGCGGGGATCCGCCCGAAGAGCACGCACGCCAGGGCCACGGCCCCGCCGGGCTCGACAACCAGCTTGAAGTGTCGGAACGCGAAGGCCATGGCCGCGCGCACCTCCTGGTCCGAGGCCGTCAGGCCGCCGGTCAGGATCTCGCGGTTGACGGCGAAGGTGAGAACGCCCGGCTCCGGCGCGAGCAGCGCGTCGCAGATGCTCCGGGCGGCGGGGTCGTTGGACAGGCGCGCGCCGCTCGCCAGCGAGCGCTGGTGATCGTTGAACGCGGCGGGCTCGGCGCAGTGGATGCGCGTGGCGGGGCTCAGCGCGCGAATGGCCAGCGCGCACCCCGAGGCCAATCCGCCGCCGCCGCACGGGATCACCACGTCGTCGAGCCGCGCCCCGCGCGCCCGGGCCTGAGCGACCAGCTCCAGCCCCGCGGTCCCCTGCCCGGCGATGACGTGGAAGTCGTCGAAGGACGGAACCAGGGTCGCCCCCCGCTCCGTCGCCAGGCGCGCGGCTATGGCCTCGCGGCTTTCGGTAAAGCGGTCGTAGGTGATGATCTCCGCGCCGTGCTCGCGGGTCGCGGCGACCTTGATGGCCGGGGCGTCGGTCGGCATCACGATGGTGGCCCGGACGCCGAGCCGCCGCGCGGCCGCGGCGACGCCTTGGGCGTGGTTTCCCGAGGAGAAGGCGACGACGCCGCGCGCGCGCTCCGTCGGGCCGAGCTGCACGAGCCTGTTGTAGGCGCCGCGAAACTTGAACGCGCCGCCGTGCTGCAGCACTTCGGCCTTAACCAGCAGCCGGCCTCCCAGCAGACGATTGACCGCATCGGATTCCAGAAGCGGCGTCTCGACGGCCTGGCCGGCCAGGCGCTCGGCCGCGGCCGCCACATCGGCGAAAGTCGGGAGCTCGGCCGCCGTCGGTTCGTCGACGGCGGAAGCGGAGATGGTGGAAGTCATGGAAGAAGGACTCGCGCGGATTGCGGTGAAGTGGATGACGGCCTGGAGACCCGCGGCCGGGACGCGCCTTACGGCGCCGGCTTGTCGAAGGTGATCTTGGGCAGCGCGATCGTGGCTGGCAGCACGGGTTCGCCGCCTTCGAGGAACTCTCGCATCGTCGGACGCATGGGCTCCCACATCTCGTAGAGCTCGTCGATCACGGGATGGGTGCCCCCCTCGACCCGCGAGAAGCCGATCCGGGAGAAGCCCTTCGCGGCGCTTTCGGCGTTCTCCAGGGCGGTGTTCTTGTCCCAGGTTCCGTGGAAGATGAGGATCGGGACGGTCGAGCGAACCGGAGCGCGGAAACCCGCGCCCAGATCCGGCGCGTTCCAGATGTCGCAGGTGGCGTTGTATTCCTCGTTGATGTCGCCCAGCACCTCTCGAGCGGGATCCGCCAGGAACTCGCGCTTACGCCCCGGACTGATCCCCGACGCGCAGTCCATCATGCCGTGCATCGGGGCGCCGATGCTGATCGTGCGGTCCTCCAGCGCCAGCCTGGCGAGCTTGGAATAGTCGCCGCGATACATGCCGATCACGAAGGCCGGCCAGGCGCCGCCCCGGCCCACGCCCGAGCGAGCCTCGAGCCGGACGTCGTCGGCGCCGAGCGTGATGTTACTGGTCTCGCCCTCGACCGTCACCGCCACCGTGACGGGCTTGGCCGCCAGACGGGCCTCGACGGTCTTGAGCGCGGCGATCAGGCCGCCCGGCGGGATCGCCCCCGCCAGCTCGGGCGAGGCCTCGGCCGCCGCCGCCACGCGCGCCATCACATCAAGCGTGTGCGACGGGGAGTCATAGGTGTCGTCCGGCCCTTCGATACCCCGCAGCACGACCCGATCGATCATCCCGGGGTGACGGCGGATCAACGAAAGACCCAGGTGCGAGCCGTAGCTGCCGCCGACCAGCGAGATCTTGTCGTAGCCGAGCGCCTTGGCCAGCTGCGCGACGTCGTCGGCGTTCTCCGGCGTCGTATAGGCGGTCAGGTCGACGCCGCGGGCGGTCCAATAGGCGCGGCAGGCCTTGGCGATCGTACGCATGGCCGCGATCCGCGCCTCCGCCGTCGACGGCTTGTCGAGCGGCAGCTCGACGGTGTCCGGACAGGTCATCCGCGGCATCGATCGGCCGCCGCCGCGCTGATCGAAGACCACGACGTCGGCGAACTCGGAATAGAAGGCCAGATCCTCGCGACCGCGCTTGGCGTCCAGCCGATCGAGGGCCGACGAGCTGGGCCCGCCGGCCAGGATGAAGATGGGCGAGGCGCCCGAAGGCTTGCGGGCCCGATAGCGCTCGAACGGGATCGCGATGCGCTGCGCGCCGGCCCTGCCGTGGTGTTCGGGGACCAGAAGGGTTCCGGCCTCGAAGTCGAGACGCTCGCCCGTGGGCGACACGCGCTGGCCGGGGATGAGCACCACGCTCTCAGCCTGCGCGGCGGCGGGCGCGGCCGTAAGAACAGTCGTCAGCGCCACGCTCGTCGCCAGGGCCGCACAGGTGGCGCGCAGCCAGTTCATATGTCGTGTCGAAAGGATCAAGATCACGCTCCCGGGTTGTTGTCGGCAACATCGGCCGATACGCTTTGGGAACAAGTCAGATCCGTTGAACTCTGACTTAAGGACGCCGAAACAGACAGATGCGGATAAACCTTGATCTCGAACTTCTCCGCACGCTCGTGGCCTTTGCCGATACTGGAAGTTTCAAGCAGGCGGCGCAGATCGTGTTCCGATCGCAACCCGCGGTCAGCATGCAGATGCGGCGACTGGAAGACCTGCTAGGCCAGGAACTCTTCGATAAGCAGGGGCGAACGGTCCGACTGACCGAGAAGGGTCTGCAACTGGTGGCGCAGGCCCGCCAGATCATGATCGCCCACGACCGGCTGGTCGATCAGATGCACGGCGCCAAGGTCGAGGGCAAACTGCGCCTGGGGATTCCCGACGACTACGCCGTCATCATCCTGCCCGCCGTGCTGCGCCGGCTGAACGCCCGCTACCCTGGGGTCACGGTGGACATCGTGGCCGACACCAGCCCCGTGCTGATCAAGATGCTGGCGTCGGGCGACCTGGACCTCGCGGTCCTGGCGACCACGAACACCGAGACGGACGACCTGGTGCTGCGCCGCGAGCCGATCGTGTGGGTCGCCTCGGCCGAGCATGCGGCGCATCTGCGGCGGCCGTTGCCCCTGGCGCTGTTCGCCGACGAATCGCCGATCTACCGGGCGACGATCGGCGCCCTCACGGGGCGTTCCGAGGCCGAGGCCCTGGACTTCCAGATCGTCTTGCGCAGCAAGAGCGCCTCGGTGTTGATCGCCGCGGCCATGGCCGGCTTCGCGGTCGCCACCATGGCCCAGTGCGTGGCGCCGCCGGGTCTCAACATTCTCTCCGGCCAGGACGGTCTGCCCGACGCCGGATCGATCCACGTGGTTCTCAGAGCCACGCGGGACAGCCAGTCGCTGGCCACCTCGCAACTGACCAGAGAAATTCTCGAGACGTTCCGTCAGGACCCCCTCTCGTTCGAGGCCAAGCCGGCGCTGCTTCTCGGCCAGGACTAGGAACCGGCCGAAGCTCCTTCTTCGCTCGGCTGCGCTCCGCCCTACCGCGACAGATAGAACTCGACCGGCGCGGCCAGTTCGACCTCGTCGGGCAGCTCGGGCGGGATCGGCGGCAAGGGTTGAGCCCGGCGGATCGTGTCCAGCGCCGCCTCGTCGAGGATCGACGATCCCGACGAGCGCTGAACCACCGCCCAGAGCATCTGGCCGCCGCGGTTCATGCGGAAGCGGATATAGGCCGTGCCCTGCACGCCGCGCGAGCGGGCGTTGCCGGGGTAGCGGCGGTGCTTTTCCAGATGCCCCAGCACCCGTCCCTGCCAGGTGTCGCGCGCATTGCTGGCGACCCGCGCGGCGGGCGGCGCCGGGGCGCTGG
>JASGDR010000419.1:0-7657 GCA_047607095.1 Caulobacter sp. | reverse complement strand
TGCTCGACAGCGACGCCCTGGCCAAGGGCAAGGCCTACAGCCAGGTGGGGGCCGCCGAACACAGCCCCGACCACAAGCTGTTCGCCTACGCCGAGGACGCGCAAGGCTCGGAAGTCTTCAAGATCTACGTCAAGGACCTGGCGACCGGCCAGGTGCTGGCCGAACCGGTCGAGAGCAGCACCGGCGACTTCACCTTCTCGCCGGACTCCCAGTGGCTGTTCTGGACGCACCGCGACGACAACGGCCGCTCCGACAAGATCTATCGCCGGCCGGTCCGCGGCGGACTGAAGGACGACGTGCTGGTTTATGACGAGCCCGACGACGGCTTCTTCGTCAGCGTCAGCGTCACCGGTTCGGACGCCTTCATCGTCATCAGCGCCGGCGACCACGAGACGTCCGAGACCCTGCTGATCCCGGCGAGCGACGTCGCCGCCAAGCCGAAGGCGGTGGAGCCGCGCACGCCGGGCCTGCGCTATTCGGTCGAGCACTGGGACGGCAAGTTCGTCATCCTGACCAACGCCGACGACGCCATCGACTTCAAGCTGGTCGAGGCCCCGGTCGACAATCCGGGCCGGGCCAACTGGAAGGACTTCGTGCCGCACAAGCCGGGGACCTTCATCACCGGCCACGCCGCCTACAAGGATCATCTGGTCCGCGTGGAGCGCGTCAGCGCCAACACCCGCATCATCATCACCGACCGGGCGACCAAGGCCGAAAAGCCGATCGTCGTCGACGAGCAGGCCTATGTGCTGAGCGTCGAGGGCGGCTACGAGTTCGACACCCCCACCCTGCGCTACGTTTACCAGTCGCCGACCACGCCCCGGCAGTGGTTCGACTACGACATGCGCACCGGCGACAAGGCGCTGCGCAAGACCCAGGAAATTCCCTCGGGCCACGATCCGAGCAAGTACGTGACCAAGCGCCTCTACGCCAAGGCGCCCGACGGCGCCGAGGTGCCGGTGACCGTGCTGATGAAGAAGGACGTCAAGCTCGACGGCAAGGCGCCGCTGCTGCTCTACGGCTACGGCAGCTACGGCATGTCGATGGACCCGTCGTTCTCGATCCGCAACTTCAGCCTGGTCGACCGCGGCTGGATCTGGGCCATCGCCCATGTGCGCGGCGGCTCGGAAAAGGGCTACGGCTGGTTCCTGGACGGCAAGAAGTTCAAGAAGAAGAACACCTTCACCGACTTCATCGCCTGCGCCGAGCACCTGCACGCGGCGGGCTACGGCGCGGCGGGCCACACGGTGGCCTATGGCGGTTCGGCCGGCGGCATGCTGATGGGCGCGATCACCAACCTGCGGCCCGACCTGTGGGCCGGCGTCATCGGAGCGGTGCCGTTCGTCGACGTGCTCAACACCATGAGCGACACCTCCCTGCCGCTGACCCCGCCGGAATGGCCCGAATGGGGCAATCCGCTGGAGGACAAGGAAGCCTACGACTACATCGCCAGCTACAGCCCCTACGACAACGTCGCCGCCAAGCCCTATCCGGCGGTGCTCGCCACCGGCGGCCTGTCGGATCCTCGCGTCACCTATTGGGAGCCCGAGAAGTGGGCGGCCAAGCTGCGCGAGCACACGACCAGCGGCAATCCGATCCTGCTCAAGATCAACATGGAGGCCGGCCACGGCGGCGCCTCGGGCCGCTTCGACTTCCTCAAGGAGATCGCGCTCGACTACGCCTTCGCCGTCTGGGCGGTCGACAAGGGCTGGGCGAAGGCCTGATGTCCGACCTGACCATCCGCCCCTCCGCCGACGCCGACGTCGCCGCGATCACGGCCATCTACGGCTGGAACGTGCTCAACGGCCTCGGCACCTTCGAGGAGGTTCCGCCCGACGAGGCCGAGATGGCCCGCCGGCGCGCGGCCTTCCTCGACCGAGGCCTGCCCTACCTGGTCGCCGAGCTGGACGGAAAGGTGCTGGGCTATGCCTATGCCGGTCCGTTCCGCCTGCGCGCGGCCTATCGCTACACCGTCGAGGACAGCATCTATGTCGCCCCCGACGCGGCCGGAAAGGGCGTCGGCAAGGCGCTGCTCAAGGCCCTGATCGCGGCCTGCGAGGGTCTTGGCCTTCGCCAGATGTGCGCGGTGATCGGCGACAGCGGCAACGCCGCCTCGATCGGCGTGCACGCCTCGCTGGGCTTCGAACACAAGGGCGTCTTCCCGGCCATGGGCTACAAGTTCGGCCGCTGGGTCGATCTGGTCTGGATGCAGCTGCCGCTGAACGGCGGCGGCGAGACGCCTCCCGACGCGCCGGGCATGTCGCTCAGCGGGGTGTGACATTGCGGGATGGTTGCGTCGCGTCGCGACCATCCCTAGTTTCCCGCCCATGCGCGGGCTTCGCCTCCTTCTTCTGGCCTTGATCGCGGTGGCCTTCGCCGCCGGCGGGATCATGCGCGCCGCGCCGGCCCAGGCCTCGGCCATGCCCGCCTGCCACGAGATGGCGATGGACGGCATGGACATGGAAGGCGCGGACGGGGGGGCCGCCGAGCACGCCCCCGCCGACAAGAACGCCGACCACAAGTCCAAGCCCGGCGCGATGGCGACCAGCTGCTGCGTCGGCTGCCTGCCCGCCGGCCAGCGCGTCGTCGTCGGCGACCCGGCCTCGCTGGCGGCCTCGGCCGTCGAATTCTCCGCCGTCAGCCAATCCCTCGACGGCCTGGACGCCGCGCCCGAGCCGCGCCCTCCGCGCGCCTGATCGCAAGACCGCGCGCCGATACGAGCGCGCCTTTTCTCGAAACGTCTTACGATCACGGTTTCCAAGAAAGGCAGTCCCATGACCGCCCTCTCCTTCCGCGCGCGGCTGCTGGCCGGCGCGTGCACGATCGCGAGCCTGACGCTCGCCACCGCCGCCTTCGCCCAGGACCATCAGGACCATACGGGCCACGCCATGCCGGCCTCTCCGGCCGTCGAACCGCAGGCGACGGCCCCGCAGACCGCTCCGGCCACGCCCGAGACCGACGACCCGCACGCGGGCCACGCCGGCCATATGGCCATGCCCGAAGCCGACATGCCCATGGACCATGCGGCCATGGATCACGGGACCATGGACGACGACGACATGGCCTCGATGGCCATGGTCAGCCCTCTGGGCGGCTATGCGATGAACCGCGACGCCGGCGGCACCGCCTGGCAGCCGGACGCCACGCCCAACTTCGGGATCATGAAGCACAGCGGCGAGTGGATGCTGATGGGCCATGCCCTGCTGAACGGCGTCTATGTCGACCAGGGCGGCCCGCGCGGCGGCTCCAAGGCCTTCGCCGCGGGCATGTTCATGGGCATGGCCCAGCGCCAGCTCGGCCCGGGCATGCTGGGCTTCAAGGCCATGGTCAGCCCCGATCCGTTCATGGGCAAGAGCGGCTATCCGCTGCTGCTGGCCACCGGCGAGACGGCCGACGGCGAGCATCCGCTGGTCGACCGCCAGCATCCGCACGACCTCTTCATGGAGCTGTCGGCCAGCTACAGCCTGAGCGTCGGCGACAAGTCGGACGTCTTTATCTATGGCGGCCTGCCCGGCTCGCCCGCCTACGGCCCGCCGGCCTTCATGCACCGGGCCTCGTCGATGGACAGCCCCGAGGCCCCGATCAGCCACCACTGGTTCGACTCGACGCACATCACGTTCGGCGTGGTCACCGCCGGGTTCTCGCACGACGACTGGAAGATCGAGACCAGCGCCTTCCGCGGCCGCGAGCCCGACGAGAAGCGCTACGACATCGAGACCGGCCGGCTGGACAGCGTCTCGGCCCGCTTGTCGTACAATCCGACGCCGAACTGGGCGCTGCAGACCAGCTGGGCGAAGGTCAACAGCCCCGAGGCCCTGGACCCCGACAAGGACGAGGCCCGGGTCTCGGCCAGCGCGCTCTATGCGCGGCCGTTGGGCAAGGACGGCTCGGTCAACGCCACCCTGGCCTGGTCGCGCAAGGACCGGATCCCCGGCGACGCCCTGCAGGCCTGGCTGGCCGAGGCGTCGGTGAAGCCGAACGACCGCTGGACGGTCTTCGCCCGCGCCGAACAGGTGGAGCAGGACGAACTGGCCGACCATCACGGCTCGCATTCGGGCGAGGCCTATACCGTGCGCCGCGTGTCGCTGGGGGCCATCCGCGACTTCGCCATCGCCCCGAAGGTGAAGTTCGGCGTCGGCGGCCTGGTCAGCGCCTACGACGCGCCGGAGGTGCTGGGCTACGACGATCCGATGGGCGGCATGGCGTTCGTTCGCCTGCGGATCGGATAGGCGAACTTTCCTCTCGCCCGCTTTTGAAGTCATCGCTCGAACACGTCGGGCGATGACGTCTTGAAGAAAGCTTGAGCCCCAAAGCAAAAGCCCCGCCGTCACCGGCGGGGCTTTCAGTTTTCGGGGTCTGCAAGAAGACCGAAGGATCAGGCCTTGCGGGCGCGAGCCTTGCCCGGAGCCTTGGCCTTGCGGCCGCCTTGACCCAGGCCCAGCGCCTTGGCCATGGCCGAGCGGGCTTCGCTGTAGGCCGGGGCGGTGGTCGGATAGTCGGCCGGCAGGCCCCACTTGGCCTTGTATTCGGCGACGGTCATGCCGTGAGTGGTCAGGTGACGCTTCAGGGTCTTGTACGGCTTGCCGTCTTCGAAGCTGATCAGGGCGTCCGGCGTGATGCTCTTGCGGATCTGGGCCGGAGTAGCCTTGGTAACGGTTTCGGCCACCGGGGCTTCCGGCGAGCCAATTCCGGCAAGGGCGTCGTGCGTCGCACGAATCAGGGCCGGCAGGTCAGAGACCGAAGTCGTGTTGTTGGCCACATAGTTGGCCACGATTTCGGCGGTCAGCTCGATCAGGGTCGCTTTGTCTTCCACGGCGTCACTCCACAATGACTTTAAATTCGGAAATACACCCGCCCTACGGAATTACAAGTACACAAATACGCGGCAGCGCTGCCAACGCTCCACAAAAACAGGCTTTATTTCGTGGAAACAATGACGATCCCGGTTATGCGGAACCATAAGCGGCGCCGCCGGAGCACACGTTCAAGTGCAGTCTGCGCGGCTTGGCCATCTCGCGGTCGCGAAAACCAACCGGAATTGCGTCGCACTGCACACAAATCGGCGCGAAGTGGATGTTCGGAGATTCGGCGCGGTTCCCCCGCGGCGCCTCCGTGCACTGACCGATAAGCGTACAGATCAGGCAAAGCGCCCCCGCGCTTCGAGGCGGGACGTCTTCTGGAGAGATAGGGAGATAGAGGAGGAAGTGGCTGGGGAACTAGGACTCGAACCTAGAATGACGGTACCAAAAACCGCAGTGTTACCATTACACCATTCCCCAGCAGGAACGGCTGCCGACCCAGTGGGCCGCGGCGAGGCGGTGGAGATAGCTCAGGATTCGGACGGAAGCAACGCCCTCCAAATTCTTTTTTCGGGTCCATTTTCACGCTTGCGACTCTCCTCCCCGCCTCCTATAAGCCGCCTCCCAAGTCGAGCACGGCCACCCGGCCAGCGCGATCTGGAAAGTCGGAGTGTGGCTCAGTCTGGTAGAGCACTGCGTTCGGGACGCAGGGGTCGCAGGTTCAAATCCTGCCACTCCGACCATCTTCTTTCCCGAAAAAATTCCCCTTTTGCATGAAGCCGCCGCAAGGCGTCGCGGGTTGCGCGCTGTTCATTTGACCGCGTCGCGACAGTCGCTAGCTTGTGCTCGCGCGGCGGCGGCCGTCGCGCTTTGAATGGCGCGCTTTGGATTTCGCAACGGGACCCCGATGAAGCAATTTCTCATGACCGTGGCCGGCGTCTTCGTCGGGCTGGTGCTCTTTCTCGTCGGTGTTCCCTTCATCCTGATCGTGCTGGCGGCCGGAGCCGCCCGCCCCGCCCCGGTTCCCGCCCACTCCATCGTGCAGCTGGACCTGCGCGGCGGCCTTTCCGACCAGGATTCGCAAAACCCGTTCGCGGCCTTCGGCGGCGGCGGCCGTTCGGTGATGAGCGTCATCGAGGTGCTGCGCCGCGCCGAGACCGACGACAAGGTCAAGGGCTTGCTGGTGCGCCTGCCCGAGGGCGGCATCGCCCCGGCTTCGGCCGACGAGCTGGCCCAGGCCTTCAAGCACTTCCGCAGCGTCGGCAAGAAGCCGATCTTCGCCCACAGCCAGGGTCTCTACCCCTCGGGCATGTCGACCTCGACCTATCGCCTGGGCGCGGCGGCCAGCGAGTTCTGGATGCAGCCCGACAGCTCGCTGCAGGCCGTCGGCCTGTCGAGCGAGACGATGTTCTACAAGCGACTGTTCGACAAGTACGGCGTCAAGGCCGACTTCCAGCAGCGCTATGAATACAAGAACGCGGTCAATCCTTACCTGCACGACGACTTCACGCCGGCGCACCGCGAGGCGACCCTGTCGTGGATGGGCTCGGTCTACGCCAGCGCCCTCACCGCCGCCGCCCAGGACCGCAAGCTGGACCCCGCCCGCCTGATCAAGGCGATCCAGGCCGGCCCCTACAGCGCCCAGCAGGCGCAGGGCCTGGGGCTGATCGACAAGGTCGGCCAGGTCAAGGAAGCCCAGGACGCGATGCTGGGCCGCGCCGGCAAGGGCGGCAAGCTGATCGAGTTCGACGACTACGCCTCGCGCTCGAAGAAGGACGCCTCCAGGACCGGCGACGCCATCGCCGTGATCGGCGCCGAAGGCCCGATCGTCACCGGCTCGACCGCGCAGTCCTCGCCGTTCGGCGGCGAAAGCACCATCTATTCGGACGAGACCGCCAAGGCGATCTACGACGCCGTCGACGACAAGGACGTCAAGGCGATCGTCTTCCGCGTCTCCTCGCCGGGCGGCTCGGACACCGCCTCCGAACAGATCCTGGCGGCCGTGAAGGCCGCCAAGGCGGCCGGCAAGCCGGTGGTGGTCAGCATGGGCACCTATGCGGCCTCGGGCGGCTACTGGATCAGCAGCCAGGCCTCGTCGATCGTCGCCCAGCCCTCGACCCTGACCGGCTCGATCGGGGTGTTCGGCGGCAAGTTCGCCCTGGGCGAGGCCCTGTCGCGCTTCGGCGTCGACACCCGCCAGGTGACGGTCGGCGGCGACTACGCCGGCGCCTTCGGCGCCAGCGAGGGCTTCACGGCCGACCAGAAGGCCCGCTTCTCGGCCTGGATGGACCATATCTACGCCGGCTTCGTCGCCCGCGTCGCCGAGGGCCGCAAGCTGCCGCCCGAGCGCGTGCGCGAGATCGCCAAGGGCCGCGTCTGGACCGGCGCCCAGGCCAAGGAGCTGGGCCTGGTCGACGAACTGGGCGGCTTCTACGACGCCGTCGAGAAGGCCAAGGCCCTGGCCGGCCTGAAGGGCGACGTCCGCCTGAAGAAGATCGGCGGCCCCAAGTCGCCCTTCGACGCCCTGGAACGCGCCCTGGGCGTCAGCTCGGCCTCGATGCGCACCGTGGCCGCCGCGGCCTGGATCCTGGGCGACCCGCGCTCGCAGGCGATCCTGGACGAGATGGCCAAGACCCGCCTGCGGGCCCAGGGCGCCAGCGTGCTGGCCGATACGCCGATCCACTGAAGCCTCCAGGCTTTGAAGAACCGACGAAGGCCGCTCCGAAAGGGGCGGCCTTTTTCCTGGAAACCTCCCCCTGTGGGGGAGGCGATCGCGCAGCGATCGGTGGGGGAAGTTGGCGCCAGGCCGGCCGACGCGGAGGAAGCTGAAACCGTCCCCCCACCGGCCTTCGGCCGCC
>JASGDR010000418.1:0-15421 GCA_047607095.1 Caulobacter sp. | reverse complement strand
CTGGCGCGCCGCCTGCAAGGCCTGCCCGCGCCCGGGCGCCACGCCCTGGCGGTGACGATCACGCCGCGGGCCGGCGGCGAGACCTGGGCCCGGCGGTTCGGGAGCCGGACGTTCCGCTCGAAGATCTCGGCCGCCGCCGACGATCCGTTCGCCTTCGAGGAAAGGGTCGGACCGCTGACCTTCCGCTTCCACGCGGCGGCGCGCGGCGACGGCTTCTCCTGGATCTTCGAGGCCTGGCGGCTGGGGCCGCTGCCCCTGCCCGCCGCCTGGAGCCCTCGGGTGCGCGCCTACACCTTCGAACGCGACGGGACCTACCGCTTCCGGGTGCTGGTGGCCCATCCGTGGTTGGGCGTGGTGTTCGGCTACGCCGGGCGGCTGGGAGCGCCCCAGGTCGGATCGACACTCAGCGTTTGAGACGAAAACCTCGTCCTGAGCCTGTCGAAGGACGAGGATCACGCGCCGAGCCTGAATATCGATCCGCCCTAGGCGTCGATCCGCCGGAAGACCGCCACGGCCTGGCCCAGGCCCGAGGCGTCGCTGGAGATGATCTCGACCAGTCGCCAGGCCGGCGCCGCGCGGCGGGCGAAGCCGTCGGCGGTCATGTAGCCGCACAGCAGGTTGGAGCCCTCGGCCCCGCGCTGGCGGATGAGGAAGCCGTCGGCGACCAGCCGGTCGGCGAACTCGGCGGCGGCCGGGATCCGCTCGTCGAAGAACGACAGCAGGGCCAGACCGCCGGGCCGCACCACCCGCGCCAGTTCGCTCAGCCAGGCCTTCAGCGGCGCTTCGGTCATGTGAGTGAAGACCGAGGTGGCGTAGACCAGATCGAAGGACGCGGCCTCGTAGGGCAGCGGCGGCGTCTGGCGCGTCCGCACGAAGCGGCCGGGCAGGTTGGCGGCGGCCCAGCCGACCAGCTTGCCGTTGATGTCGCAGCCCGACAGCCGGGCCCGCGCCCCGAGATAGCGCGACACCCGCCCGCAGCCGCAGCCGAAGTCCAGAAGGTCGGGATGCTCGGAAAGCGGCCGGTCGTGGCGGGCGGCGACGGCCTCGACCAGATCGGCGGCGGCCCGCCCCTGGGCAAGGAAGGCGGCGGCGTCGGCATGGCCGGCGGTCATCACCCGCAGATAGGCCGGCGGAACGGGCAGGTCCTCGGCGGCGAACTCCTCGGTCGCGGGCTTGAGGGCCTGCAGGCGCTGGAACACGGCGAAGGCGGCGTCGGCCAGACCCAGACGGTCCAGCACGCCGATCAGTCTCCGCTTCATGACTCGCCCCGGCTCACGACCTGCCCGAACTCACGACTTGCGAAGACGCGGATTGAGGGCCGGGCGGCAGATCGACAGCAGCAGGATCATCGGCGCCAGCATCACCGCCGCGACATAGCGCTGCCAGGTGTCGGCCCGCTTGATGAAGTAGCGCGACAGGCCCACGCCCTTGTGGAACTCGACCTTGACCGGATGCTCGAGGCTGGTGTGGCCCAGATGGACGACGCGGGCCTCGGGGTGAAACAGCACCTGGCCGCCGGCCTGACGCGCCCGCCAGCACAGATCGATGTCCTCGACGTGCAGGAAATAGCCCTCGTCGAACCCGGCCAGGAACTGGAAGTCGCCTCGCCGCAGGGCGAAGCAGGCGCCGGAGATGGTCGGCACCGGCGTCGGCTCGGCCGGCAGCGGCTCGTGCTCGCGGTGGATTTCGAAGCGGGCGAAGCGCTTCACCTTCTGGCTGAGCTGCGACAGGCTCATCAGGGTCGTGACCGGCGTCACCTCGCCCCGGCGGCCGCCGCGCTGCTCGGTGCCGTCGATGTTGAGCACCCGCGCGCCCATGACCGTCGGCGTCGGCTGGTCGCGGAAGGCCGCGACCATGGCCGGCACGCAGTCGGGCTGCAGGTTGGCGTCGGGATTGAGGAAGATCAGGTATTCGCCCTGGGCGATCGAGGCGCCGAGATTGGCGCCCCGGGCGAAGCCGACATTGCCGTGGCCCTGGGCCAGCTGCACGCGCGGCTCGGTCAGCCCCAGGGCCCGCAGCATCTCGGCGTCGGCCGGCGAGGAGCCGTTGTCGACGATGACGAACTCGTCGACCATCGGCTCGGCCAGCACGTGCCTGATGCTGTCGACCAGCGCTTCTCCCGTCCAGTAGACGACCATCACCACCGAAACCAAGGGTTTGGCGGGACGCGCGCCTGCGGCGAGGACCGTAAAGGACGGGAGAATGCTGTTCATCAGACCTGCGCGGGCTCTCTCTGGGCCTGCGGCGCCTGGAGACGCGCAAGGTCGGGCGGGGTGGCTTCCTGGACGAGCGCCGAAACCGCCTCGTCGAGCGACAGAATCTGCTGACCCTCTCCGCCGAGACGACGCAGGGCGACCTGACCCGTCTCCGCTTCCTTACGCCCGACCACTGCGATCACCGGAACCTTGCCGAGGCTATGCTCGCGAATCTTGTAGTTGATCTTCTCGTTACGCAGATCGACCTCGGCGCGCAATCCCATCGCGGTCAACCGCTCGACGACCGTGCGCGCATAGTCGTCGGCGTCGGACGTGATCGTGGCGACGACGACCTGGGTCGGCGCCAGCCAGAGCGGCAGATGGCCCGCGTAGTTTTCCAAAAGAATCCCGATGAAACGCTCGAACGACCCCAGGATCGCGCGATGCAGCATCACCGGCCGCTTCTTGGATCCGTCCTCGGCAACGTATTCGGCGTCCAAACGTTCCGGCAGAACATAGTCGAGCTGCAGCGTGCCGCAGGTCCACTCCCGGCCGATCGCGTCCTGGACGATGAAATCGAGCTTGGGAGCGTAGAAGGCGCCGTCGCCCTCGGCGATCACCGGCTCGACGCCGGCCAGGCGGGCGGCCTCGGCCAGCATGCCCTCGGCCTTGTCCCAGAACTCGTCGGAACCGGCGCGCAGCTCGGGACGCGTGGCCAGGGCGATGTACTTGGTCGTCATGCCGAGGTCGGCGTGGATCATCCGCGCCAGGCGGATGAATCGCTCGGTCTCCTCGACGATCTGGTCCTCGCGGCAGAAGATGTGAGCGTCGTCCTGGGTGAAGGCGCGCACGCGCATCAGGCCGTGCAGGGCGCCCGACGGCTCGTAGCGGTGGCAGGCGCCGAACTCGGCCATGCGCATCGGCAGTTCGCGATACGACCGCTGGCCGACGTTCCAGATCTGCACGTGGCCGGGGCAGTTCATCGGCTTGAGGGACAGGATCTCGCCTTCGACCGTCTCGCAGACGAACATGTTGGCGCGGTACTTGTCCCAGTGGCCCGAGTTTTCCCAGAAGGTCTTGTCCAGGACCTGGGGCGTCTTGACCTCGATATAGCCGGCGCGGTCGAGGCTGCGGCGCATGTACGCCTCCAGCGTCTGCCACAGCTTCCAGCCCTTCGGATGCCAGAAGACCATGCCGCGGCCTTCTTCCTGCATGTGGAAGAGGCCCAGCGCCTTGCCCAGCTTGCGGTGATCGCGCCGCTCGGCTTCCTCGATGCGCTTCAGATAGGCTTCGAGGTCGGCTTCCGAGGCCCAGCTCGTGCCGTAGATGCGCTGCAGCTGGGCGTTGTTCTGGTCGCCGCGCCAGTAGGCGCCGGCCAGCTTGGTCAGCTTGAAGGCCTTGCCGACATGCTTGGTCGACGGCAGGTGCGGGCCGCGGCAGAGGTCCTTCCAGGCCCCCTGGCGATAGACGGTGATCGTGTCGGTCGGCGGCAGGTCGCGGATGATCTGCGCCTTGTACTGCTCGCCGATCTCGTCGAAGTGCTTGATGGCCTCGTCGCGGTCCCAAACCTCGCGCGTGATCTTCTCGTCGCGGTCGACGATCTCCTTCATGCGCTTTTCGATCTTCTCCAGATCGTCGAGGCCGAACGGCTCGTCGCGGGCGAAGTCGTAATAGAAGCCGTCCTCGACGTTCGGACCGATCGTCACCTGGGTGCCGGGGAACAGCTCCTGCACGGCCTCGGCCAGCACGTGGGCGGTGTCGTGGCGGATGGTGTCGAGGGCTTCGGGCGCGTCGCGCGTCAGGATCTCGAACTTGCGCTCGCCGGCCAGCAGGTCGGGCGTCAGGGCGCGGTCGAGGTCGAGCACCTGCCCGTCCAGCTTGATCAGCAGGGCCTTCTTCTCGAGCGACTTGGAAATGGCGGCCGCCACGTCGCGCCCCGTCGAACCGTCGGGATATTGACGGGAGGAGCCGTCGGGGAAAACCAGATCGATCATTCTTCACACATCCATTTACGCGGCTCGCGCGGCGGCGGCGGGTCGTATCCCCAGCCGCCGAACGGATTGCATCGGCAGATCCGTCGCAGCGCCAGCCAGGACCCCCTTGCGGGTCCGTGATCCTTGAGCGCCTGGGCCGCGTATTCCGAGCAGGTCGGCATAAAGCGGCACTGGCGCCCGATGAGAGGCGAGAGCGTCAACTTGTAGGCGCGCAGGCCCAGGTCGACAGTGCGGTCATAAAGGCTCATGCCGGCGCTTTCGCGAACGGAGTCGGGGACTTATCGCACCCGCGAAAAGCTCCGATCAAGCGGCGCCGGCGCTGCTAGTTCGCGTTTGGGCCGCGGCTGTGGCCTTCCGGACAGCCTCGACCGCGGCCTCGAACGCCAAAAGCGTCGAGGCGTGACGGGCGGGATAGTCCTTGACCGGCTCCAGCACGGCGAGCTCCGCAAAGCGGCCCGCAGGGTGCGGGCCGTTCGACTTCAGCATAGCGGCCAGGGCGTCGCGGGCCAACTCAAGTTCGGCGAGATCCGCGCCGATCACGTTCGCGCCCAGCACCGCGGCGCTGGCCTGGCCCAGGGCGCAGGCCGAAACCTCCTGGGCGAAGTCGGCGACCCTGCCCTCTTCCACGACGACGTCGACGAGGATGCGGCTGCCGCACAGCTTGGCCGTCTTCTCGGCGCTGGCGTCCGGCGCCGACAGCCGCCCGGCCCGCGGCATGTTGGCCACGAGCGTCAGGATGCGGGCGCTGTAGAGATCGTCGATCATCCGGCTTCAGATGGGGCCGCGCCGCGTTCGCGCCAGAGGGCCTCGGCGCGGTCGCGCACCGCCTCGCCCATGGCCGTGAAGGCGGCCTTCAGCGCCTTGCGCTCGTCCTTGGAGATCCAGCGGACCAGCAGGCCCATGAACAGCTCGCCGTTCGAGAAGGTGGCGTTGGAGGGCCCCATGTTCTCGATCTCGAGATAGCGGATGGCGGTGACGAAGCCGCCCAGGCGCTGCGAACGCCAGTGCAGCTGCTCGTAGGGCACCCAGTCCTGCACGACGGGCTGCACCACCTTGACCGGACGATCGCCGATCGCCTCGTCCAGGGTCAGGGCGGTGCCGATCTTCAGCTGGCCGGCCGCCTTGACGTAGAGCGGGTTCCACTCGTGCCAGCGGTCGAACTCCGACACGACTTCCCAGACGATCTCGGCGGGGGCCTGGACCCCGATGCGGTGCTCGACAGCGCGTTTCATGGCCGCGATCTAGCACATCCGGGGGGTGGAGCTACAGGCGTGAACGGGGGTGGGGCTCTTGTCGACAGCTCGCCCCCTCCCGTCTTTCCCGCCCTTGTGGCGGGAATGACGGGAAATTAAAGAGCGGCGCGCCGCCCTCAGACCCCCGTCTCTCTTTGATAGACGGGCAGATCCAGCGACGGCGGCGAGACGCCGGCCTGGCCGATGAGGTCGTGGGCCTGGCCGCGATGGTGGGTCTGGTGGTTGAAAAGGTGGGCCAGAGTCTTCCACATGGGGCCGGCCACCTCGACGCCGTCGGACTTCCGCACCCAGCGGAACTCGGCGGCGCAAGCCTCGTCGGTGAGGCCGGCGACATAGGCGATCAGGTTTTCGTCTTCGGCCGCGCGGGCCGCGCGCAGCTCGGCGAGGTCGGTGAACAGCACGGTGTCGAGCCCGTAGGGCGGAAACGGCGCTCCCGACAAACGCGCCGTCCACATGCGATCGGTGACCAGCAGGTGGTTCAGCGTGCCGGCGATCGAGCCGAAGAAGCCGCCGCGCGGCGCGGTGAAGGCGTCCGGCGCCAGGGCCTCGCAAGCGCCGTACAGGCGCTCGTTGGCCCAGGCGCTGTAGCCCGCCATCAGGAGGAAGTAGTCGCGCATGGGTCGGCTCCGGACGCGGGCGGGTTGCGGGCCGCCCGCGTTCGGAGATGGCGCAGCTTGGGGGCCGGTGCAAGGCGGCGGCGACCATGCTCCCTCTCCCATAGGGAGAGGGCCGGGGTGAGGGGTTACGGCGCTCGACGAAGAGCCGGCACGCCGTCAAACCTCGTAACCCCTCACCCTCCCACCGCTTCGCGGCGGGCCCCTCCCTCTCCCTATGGGAGAGGGCTTGTCTTAGACCGCCGCCTCGAACGCCGCCTCGGTCTTGGCCTTGACCTCGTCCACGGTGACGCCCGGAGCCAGTTCGATCAGCTTCACCGGGGTCTTGCCGCGGTTGATCTCGAACACGCCCAGTTCGGTGATCAGCAGGTCGACGACGCCCGCGCCGGTCAGCGGCAGCGAGCAGGCCTTCAGCAGCTTGGGCGCGCCTGACTTCTCGCAGTGGTCCATGACCACGACCACGCGCTTGACGCCGGCGACGAGGTCCATGGCCCCGCCCATGCCCTTGACCATCTTGCCCGGCACCATCCAGTTGGCCAGGTCGCCGGTCTCGGACACCTGCATGCCGCCCAGGATCGACAGGGCGATGTGGCCGCCGCGGATCATGGCGAAGCTGTCGGCCGACGAGAAATACGAGCTGCTGTCCAGCTCGGTGATCGTCTGCTTGCCGGCGTTGATCAGGTCGGCGTCTTCCTCACCCTCGTAGGGGAAGGGACCCATGCCCAGCATGCCGTTCTCGCTCTGCAGCGTCACGTGCATGCCCTCGGGGATGTAGTTGGCCACCAGGGTCGGGATGCCGATCCCCAGGTTCACGTAGAAGCCGTCGCGCAGTTCCTTGGCGGCCCGGGCCGCCATCTCGTCACGGGTCCAGGCCATCACGCTTGTTCCTTTTGACGGGTCGTCACGCGCTCGATGCGCTTTTCGAACTTCGCGCCCTTGATGATGCGGTCGACGAAGATGCCGGGGGTGTGGATGTTGTCCTTGTCGAGCGCGCCGGTCTCGACCAGTTCCTCGACCTCGACGACGGTGGCCTTGCCGGCCGTGGCCATCATCGGATTGAAGTTCCGGGCGGTCTTCCGATAGACGAGGTTGCCCTCGGCGTCGGCCTTCCAGGCCTTGACGATCGACAGGTCGGCGGTAAGGCCGCGCTCCATCACGTACATCTCGCCGTCGAACTCGCGGGTCTCCTTGCCCTCGGCGACCAGGGTGCCGTAGCCGGTGCGCGTGAAGAAGGCGGGGATGCCCGCCCCGCCGGCGCGGATGCGTTCGGCCAGCGTGCCCTGCGGGTTGAACTCCAATTGCAGTTCCCCACTCAGGTATAGCTGTTCGAACAGCTTGTTCTCGCCCACATAGGACGAGACCATCTTCTTGATCTGACGGTTCTCCAGCAGGATGCCCAGGCCGAATCCGTCGACCCCGCAGTTGTTGGAGATGACCGTGAGGTCCTTGACCCCCGTTTCGCGGATGGCCGCGATCAGGTTTTCGGGAATGCCGCAGAGACCAAAGCCCCCGGCCATGATGGTCATGCCGTCGAACAGCAGACCCGCCAACGCTTCTGCGGCGTCGGACTTCACCTTGTCGACCATGGTTCCTCCCGGAGCGACGTTCGCCGACTGCTCTGAAGCGCCGGCCGGAGAAATTCAAGCCTTGATGAATAAATTTTCGCCCCGCGACCTTTCGGCCGGAGCCTTCGCGTGACGGGCGAGCCTAGCACCGCGCTCGCGACGCCCGCCACCGCCGGCGCCCTGCTGACCCTGGCGCACCCGGCGCTTGAACGCTCGCGCGCCAATCGCGCCCTGGCCAAGGCGGCCAAGGCCCTTTCCGGCGTCACTTTCCACGACCTCTACGAGACCTATCCGGACTTCGCGATCGACATCGAGGCCGAGCAGCAGAAGCTGCTCCAGCACGACATCATCGCCCTGCAGTTCCCGCTGTTCTGGTACTCGCCGCCGGCCCTGATGAAGGAGTGGCTGGACCTCGTCTGGCTGCACGGCTTCGCCTACGGCCTGGGCGGCGACGCCCTGGCCGGCAAGCGCCTGTTCGTGGCCTGCACCACCGGCGGCGCGGCCCAGGCCTATCACGCCAAGGGCTACAACCGCTTCACCCTGGACGAATTCCTTCGCCCGCTGGAGCAGACGGCCTATCTGTGCGGCATGGTCTGGGAGACGCCGTTCGTGGTGCACGGAGCGGCGATGAAGGACGACGAGCAGCTGAAGGCCGAGGCCCTGCGCTATCAGGCGCGGATGTCGGCCCTGCTGACCGCCGACCACGCGGCCGAGGGAGCGTAAGCGTATGGAACCGTTCCTGAAGCAGACCCTGGTCTATCTGGGCGCGGCGGTGATCTCGGTGCCGATCGCCAAGCGGCTGGGGCTGGGCTCGGTGCTGGGCTACCTGATCGCCGGCGTACTGATCGGCCCGGCCATGCTGTCGCTGGTGGGCGAGCAGCACGACGTCATGCGCTTCGCCGAGTTCGGCGTCGTCATCCTGCTGTTCCTGATCGGCCTGGAGGTTCGCCCCTCCACCCTATGGGAGATGCGCAAGACGATCTTCGGGCTGGGCGGCGCGCAAGTGGTGGGAACGGCCCTGGCCGTGGCCGCCGTCGGCTACCTGCTGGGCCTGCCCTGGCAGACGGCCCTGGCCGTGGGCCTGGTGCTGGCCATGTCGTCGACCGCCATCGTGCTGCAGACCCTCGACGAGAAGGGCCTGAGGCAGGGACCGGTGGGACGCGCGGCCTTCGGGGTGCTGCTGCTGCAGGACCTGGCGGTGATCCCGATGTTCGCCCTGCTGCCGCTGCTGGCCACCGTCGCGCCCGAGGCGCACGGGGCCCAGGCCGGCGGGCACGGGTCGAGCCTGATCTCGCACCTGCCGGCCTGGGCGCAGGGCCTGGCCGTGCTGGGCGCGGTGGGGGTGGTCGTGGGCAGCGGCCGGTTCGTGGTGCGGCCGATCTTCCGCTTCATCGCCGAGGCCCGCCTGCGCGAGATCTTCACGGCCGCGGCCCTGCTGATCGTGGTCGGGGTGGCCGGGCTGATGCAGGCCGTCGGCCTGTCGCCGGCCCTGGGCGCCTTCCTGGCCGGGGTGGTGCTGGCCGAGAGCGAGTTCCGCCGCGAACTGGAGACCGACATCGAGCCGTTCCGCGGCCTGCTGCTGGGCCTGTTCTTCATCACCGTCGGGGCCGGCATCGACCTGATGCTGATCGCCCGCCAGCCCCTGACCCTGATCGCCCTGGTGCTGGGCCTGATGGTGCTGAAGTTCCTGGTCATGTTCGGCATCGCCCGCATCGCCGGCGCCCCCGGGCGCGGCGCGGCCGCCGTGGCCACGGCCCTTGCGCAGGGCGGCGAGTTCGCCTTCGTGCTGCTGAGCTTCACGGTCGGGGCCGGCGTGATCGGCGCCGACCTGGCCGCCCTGCTGACCGCCGCCGTCGCCGTGTCGATGGCCCTGACGCCCGTGGCCATGATCCTCTACGAGCGCATAGCCGAGCTGATGAACGCGGCCATCGCCGACGTCGAGCCCGAGGCCCCCAACTTCGACGAGGGCGAGCCCGACATCATCATCGCCGGCTTCGGCCGCTTCGGGCAGATCACCGGCCGCCTGCTGCAGGCCAACGGCTTCAAGTCGACGGTTCTGGACAGCGACATCGAACAGATCGAACTGCTGCGCCGTTTCGGCCGCCGGGTGCACTACGGCGACGCCACGCGCCTTGACCTGCTGCGCGCCGCCGGCGCCGAGCAGGCCCGGATGCTGATCGTCGCCCTGGACGACCGCGAGAAGACCGCCGAACTGGTCGAGACGGCTCGCAACGCCTTCCCGCACCTGATCATCCTGGCCCGCGCCTGGGACCGCCGCCACGCCTACGACCTGCTGGCCAACGGCGCCGACGCGGTCGAGCGCGAGACCTTCGAGGCGGCCCTCGCCCTGGGCTCGACGGCCCTGCAGAAGCTGGGCTTCCGCGCCCACAAGGCCTTCCGCGCCACGGCCTTCTTCCGCCGCCACGACCGCCGGACCTTCGAGGATCTCAAGCCGATGTGGGGCCAGGAGGAGGCCTACATCCTGGCCTCGCGCGACGCGGCCCAGACCATGGACCGGCTGCTGGCCGCCGACCTGGCCAGGATGCGTCCCGGCGAGATGGGCGGCGCCTGGGACACCGCCGCCCGCGACGAGGAGCTGCGCAAGCTGGCCGAACGCCAGGGCCGGGACGGGGGCGACGCCCAACCCGCCGAAGCGGACGGCTGGACGGGAGCGCCTCCGCAAGGCTAAGGCAGAGGTCAAAGGGGGCCGGGGCGGCTCGATAACAGCGGGAAAGAAGCGGCATGTATCTGGAGTGCTATCCCACCGAAAGCCGGCCGCCGGAGATCGTGCCCGGGCGTCCGCAGCGGGCCTGGATGGACAACTTCGCCGACCGCCACCCCTATCGCTGCCTGCCCCTGACCATGGCCAACACCACCGGCTGGGAGATCCTGTGCCCGGTCGGGTTCGAGGCCACCTGGAACGGCGGCGTCCACCAGAACGACATCACTTTCAAGTCGGACCACCCGCACCCGGGCTTCGACGACTTCGTCAAATCGCACTTCTCGCGCGGGACGATCACCTTCCACACCGGCTATCTGTTCCGCACGCCGCCGGACTGGCTGATCTGGACCATGGGCCCGCCCAACCACATCAAGGACGGCATCCAGCCGCTGGCCGGCCTGGTCGAGACCGACTGGCTGCCCTTCCCCTTCACGATGAACTGGGTGTTCACGCGCCCCGGCACGGTGAAGTTCGCCAAGGGCGAGCCGTTCTGCTTCATCACCATGATCCAGGACAAGCCGCTGGAAAACGTGCAGCCGGTGATCCGGCACATGAACTCCAACCCCGACATCCGCAAGCAGTACGACGTCTGGGCCGAGAAGCGCGGCGAGTTCAACGCCCGCATCGCCGCCCGCGACCCGGCCGCGACCAAGGAGGCCTGGCAGCGCTTCTACTTCAAGGGCGAGCTGCCCGAGGAGATCGAGGCCCCCGCGCCCAAGGGCCACGTCAACAAGCGCCGCCTGAAGCCGCCGAAGATCGGGTTCTGAGGGAACGAAAACCTCGTCCTTCGACAAGCTCAGGATGAGGTTTCCTTGGCGCCGCGCCTGAATGGGTCCTCCCCCCCCCCTGAGCTTGTCGAAGGGCGAGGACCAGACGCCGCCCTAACCCGCCCGCAGCACCCGGGCCGCCAGCCAGCGCCGCGCCGGCTCGTCGATCAGCTTGAGGCAGATCCAGGCCATCGCCACCGCCGCCACGAGCACCCCGGCGCCGACGAGCGCGCCCTGGGCGGCGGGGATTTTCCGGTCGATGACCCAGCCGGTGTAGATGTAGATCAGCGGATAGTGGGTGATGTAGAGCGGATAGGAGAGGTCGCCGAAGACGCGGGCGATCCGCAACGACGGCCCCGTGGCGTCCTTCTCGCCGGCGCCGATGGCGACGATCAGCGGAAACAGCAGGATGATGCAGGCGGCCTCGTAGAGGCCGTTCAGCCACAGCCGCTCGGTCCCGCCGAAGCGCGGCAGCGAGAAGGCGGCCACCAGCAGCAGGCTGCACAGCCAGAAGCCGTGGCGCACCTTGATCCGCTTGCCCAGGCGCATCAGCAGCACGCCGGCGAAGAACGGGAACATCACCCGCGTCAGGCCGATCCGGACGCCATTGGCGTCCAGCGCCCAGCCGCCGATGACGTCGCCGCGCGGGCCCAGCACCAGCAGCCAGACCAGCGCGACGGCCGAGAGGGCGACCAGCGCCCCCAGCCAGCGGTTCGAAAGCTTCCGCAGGCCGACGGCGTAGAGAAGGTTGGCGACGTACTCGTAGAACAGCGACCATTGCGGGCCGTTCAGCGGATAGATCTCGCCCCAGCCGCGGATCTCGGCCGCCGGCGTCAGCGGGATCATCAGGAAGCCCAGCAGCAGCACGCCGACCACCTGCCAGGTCGTGACCGCGTCCAGTTTGGGAAACAGCGACCAGTGCTGGAAGCCCAGCAGGGCCGCGCCGACCAGGCCGCCGATGACGATCATCGGCTGCAGCCGCACCAGGCGGCGCTTCCAGAAGCTCCACTGGCTCATGCCGCCCTGGCCCGCCGCCCAGCGGTCGTCATAGGCATAGGCGATCACGAAGCCCGACAGCAGGAAGAAGAAATCCACCGCCAGGTAGCCGTGGTTGATGATCTGCCTCTGGGGGACGCCGCCGGAATAGGCCTCGAACAGGTGGAAGACGACGACCATCAGCGAGGCGACGCCCCGCAAGCCGTCGAGGATGACGTAGTGGCTCTTGGTCCGGACGGAGGCCGAGGCGGCGGAAGAGGTCATGAACAAGCTTCGCTGCTGAAGGGTCGCGCCGAAGGGTTGTTGGGTTTATCGTTAAACCACAACCCTCTTTCGAACGGTGTTCGGACGGTCATGCGACCCCCTCCAAGACGGCCCGCGGGCGGACGCTCCCGCGACGGCGGCAAAGTCACGATCAAGGAGGTCGCCGCCCACGCGGGCGTCTCGGCCATGACGGTGTCGAACGTCTTCAACGACACCGGCAAGTTCAGCCGCGAGACCCGCGAGCGCGTGCTGGCGGCCATCACGGCGCTCGGCTACGTGCCCAATTCCGCCGCCCGACGGCTGGTCGGCGCGACCCCGGCCAGGATCGGCCTGCTCTACGCCGGCGTCGACAGCATGTTCATCGACGCGGTGCTGGCCGCCGCGGCCGTGGCCAGCGCCGAGCGCGGCCTGCAGCTGATGGCCCGCAAGGCCGTCTCGTCCGGCGAGGCGCTGGAAGCCGCCCGGGCGCTGCAACGGTCGGGCGCCGACGCCCTGCTGCTGCTGCCGCCTTTCGACACGGTGCTGAGCGGCTCGGCCGAATTCCGGGCCCTCGGCCTGGCGGCGGCGTCGATCGCCACGGCCGCGCCCCTGCCCGACATGTTCACCGTCCGCATCGACAACCGCGCCGCCGCGCGCGCCATGACCGAGCGGCTGATCGCCAGGGGACGGCGGCGGATCGCGATCATCGCCGGACCGCAGGACCATTCCGACAGCGTCGAGCGCCTGGCGGGCTGCCGCGAGGCGATCGACGCCCACGGGCTGGCGCTGGCGAAAGAGCGGGTGATCGAGGGCCGCTTCACCTTCGAGTCGGGGCTGGCCGCGGCCGAGCGCCTGCTGGCCCTGCCCGAGCCGCCCGACGCGATCGTCGCGGCCAATGACGACATGGCGGCGGCCGCCCTGTGGGTCGCCCACCGGCGCGGCCTGTCGCTGCCGCGCGACCTGGCCGTCACCGGGTTCGACGACACCTTGCTGGCCACGCGCGTCTGGCCGCCGCTGACCACGGTGCGCCAGCCGATCGACCGGATGACCGGCCGCGCGCTGGATCTGCTGCTGGAAGCCTTGCGGCGGAAGAAGGACGAGCCGACGGACGTTCTCGAAACCTACGCCCTGGTCGAGCGCGCCTCGGGCTGAGGCTCTCTTCCCGGACGTCTCAGAGGTTCAGCAGCAGACGCCCCGCCAGCCAGGCGGTGGCCAGCCAGAAGGCGCTGCTGAGCACGCCGCCGAAGAACAGGGCGCGCCGGAACTCGCGATTGTCGAAAAGGCCGGGCGCGACGACGGGTCGCGAATCCTGCGTGTGGTACACCTCGGTTTTCCTCCCGTGGCCCGGCGCTGTGGAGGCTCGCGCCGTTAACCACGGACTCGACGATGTCACGAAACTGACGAAACACAACCTGAGCCGTCGCCTTAAGGGCGAATTTTCGCCGCCTTTTCGCCGAATTCCGTGCTTTCGCACTTAAAAACGGGCCTTTTCACGCATTTTCACCGCGCGCTTTACCGATGATCGATATGGACGTATAGATAGCAAAAGGAACTTTATCAATCGGAGGTTGCTGTGGCGTTCTCTGATTTCCTTGCTTCCGCACGCATCGACCGCGCGTACATCGGCCCCCTGACCGAGGCTCTCAAGCCGGTCCTGACCCTCAACACCATCGTCGACATCCTGGTGGTGGTCGATCCCGGCATCAACACCCAGCCCGGCGTGGACTTCGGCGTCGGCTCGGTGATCGAGCTGGTCCGCGCCGCCAAGGTGGGCTGCATGCGCTTTCGCATCGACATCGCCAAGCGCGGCCCTGGAACACCCAGCGTCGTCGTCCCCGGCGACCCCTATTCGGCCAAGTACGCCAACTTCCGCTTCGACATGCTGGACGGCGGCGCCCGCGTCATCGACCGCTACGAGCAGATCTGGTGCTTCGGCCTGGCGCCCGACAATTCCGGCAACACCTCGGACGCGCCCATCGACGCCCACCCCACGGCCGCGAACGACACCGAGCTGGCCTATCTGGCCAAGTGGATGAAGATCAAGAAGGGCGGGCTGTTCGCCACCGGCGACCACCACTATCTGGGCGCCACGATGTGTCGGCGCATCCCGCGCATCGGCACGATGCGGCGCTGGACCAACGCCGGCGGCGTGCCGCCGGTCGACACGCCGTCGCGCATCGACACCCTGCGCCCGCCCTCGCCGGCCTACGAACCGGGCTGGCCCGGCGGACCGCTGGAGCTGGACAACGACCTGCATCAGGGCGACCTGGCTCCGCAGCCGATCGAATGGGTCCCCTGGCGACGCAGCCGGATCAGCGTCTTCCGGGAGAAGGTGCGGCCCCATCCCGTGCTCTGCCACCCGACCCTGGGCCCGATCGACATCATGCCCGACCACGCCCATGAGGGCCTGTGCCACGACACCGGCACGATCGACCTTTCCACCACCTTCGACTTCGGCGACGGCAAGGAGGCGGAGTATCCGGACGCGCTGGACGGCGGCCCCAAGCCCGAGCCGACGATCATCGCCTACGGCTCGACGCTCGGCTCGCCGCCCTACGCCTTCAAGAAGAAGCAGCAGCCCGCCCGGGCCCGCTTTCCGATGATCAGCGTCTATGACGGCCATCGGGCCGGGATCGGCCGGGTGGCGACGGACTCGACCTGGCACCACTGGTTCGACGTCAACATCGAAGCCATCAAGGCCGAGAACGGCGACAACTGGGCCAAGATCAGCCGCTACTTCATCAATCTGGCCAGCTGGCTGAGCCCGCCGGGCTACACCACGCGCTGCCTCTATTTCTCGACCTTCGTCAGCCACTTCCAGAGCCCGGGCTTCCAGGAATATTCGGAGCGGCTGACGGCCCTGGAGCTGGGCGGCGTGCTGCGCAGCTGGATCGTGCGCGCCTACGGTCCGTGCTGGATCACCCAGACCCTGTTCGACCTGCTCGACGAGCTGCGCTTTCCCCATGCCGAGATCGACAAGATCAAACTGCCCGGCCCCTGGCCGTGCCTGACCTGCCCGCCGTTCGAGCTGTTCGAGGACGCGATCCTCGGCGGCCTGGTCAAGGGCGGGCT
>JASGDR010000417.1:0-4320 GCA_047607095.1 Caulobacter sp. | reverse complement strand
GCCGGAGACCGAGCCGCCGTAGAGCACCGATACCGATGGCCCGGCCGGAAAGTGGTCGAGCAACTCCTGGCGGATGACGGCGACCATGCGCTCGATCTCGCCATGCGACGCGCGTCGCCCCGAGCCGATCGCCCACACGGGCTCGTAAGCGACGGCGAAGGCCTGATCCCCCAGGCAGGCCGGCAGAGACTCCCGCAACTGGCGAACGACGATCCTTTCCTCGGCGCCGCACTGGCGCTGCGCCGCCGTCTCCCCGACGCAGATGATCGGAACGAGTCGATTTTCGACGGCGGCCCGAACCTTTGACGCCACCTGAAAATCACTCTCCGACAGGCCTAGCCGGCGTTCCGAATGACCGAGGATCACCATGCTCGCGCCGGCTTCCGCGAGCATCCGCGCCGATATCGAGCCCGTGAACGCCCCTTCCGACTCGGCGTGGCAATCCTGTCCGCCGGTGAGCAAGGCCGTGGCCGCCAGGCGCTTCGACACGGCCGCCAGCATCGTCGCGGGCGGACACAGCGCCACCGTGGTCGCGAGATCATGGCCGGCGAAGGCTGCCACCATGCTTTCGACCTCGCCGAGCGTGGTCGCGCCTCCATTCATTTTCCAGTTGCCGACCACCATGCGCAGCGGCGGGACGCACGGCGATGACGGCATGCGAATGGTTCCGAAATCAGGGGCTGCGGGCATGAAAAGGCCCGGCCGCGGGAAATGGCGGCCAGGCCCCTCACGCCCCTAGAAGGTGTATGACAGGCCGAAGCGATAGGACCGGCCGTAGGTCTCCGACTCCGCGAAGCGGCTGCGGGTCTGGTAGTAGTAGTAGTCGGTGGCGTCGGTGAGGTTGTTGCCCTCGGCGAAGAACTCGACCTTGTTGAAACGGTAGCCGACGCGAGCGCTCAGCGTCGTCGCCTTTCCGAAGTAGATATCGCTCGCCCCGGAGGCGTCGCCGGTGTTCAGCTCGTAGAGGTAGGCCGAGCGATAGGTGTAGGCCAGCCGGGCCGAGAAGCTGTACTTTTCGTAGTAGAGCTGGGCGCTGGCCAGCCGCTTGGACTGGTTGGGCAGCTGGACCTTTTCCGATCGTCCCGGCACGTCCATCTTGCCGTCGACCAGGGTCGCGTTGAAATTGACGCCCAGGCCGTCGAACGGCGACGGCAGGAAGGTCAGCGGCTTCTGGACGTTGAATTCAAGGCCGGTCACCCGGGCCTTGTCGCCGTTGGTCATCTGGGTCACGTCGGCGTTGGTCAGCGAGACGCCGCCCCACGTGCCGCTCTCGGTGGCGGTCGACGAGAAGATCGGGTTCTCGATCCGCTTGTGGAAGAAGCCCACCGAGACGCCGCCCTCCCGGGGGAAGTAGTATTCCAGCGAAGCGTCGAAATTCAGCGCCTTCTGGGGCTGCAGGTCGGGGTTGCCCAGCGTGACCTCGTTGTCGGCGGAACTGACCGACAGCGTCGGCGCGAGGTCTGCGTAGTTGGGACGGCCGAGGGCCGTGGTCACCGCGCCCCGCACCATCAGCCGCGGCGAGATGTTGTACCGAAGGTTCACGCTCGGGAACCAGTCGGTGTACGCGTAGCCGCCGAACTGGTTGTAGGTGTCGTTGACCGTCGCGCTCGGGGTCACGGCGATGGCGGCCGTCTCGCCTTCCGTACGCTCCACACGCACGCCAGGGATCACCGTCAGATCGCCATGCGTGACGCTGACCATGCCGTAGGCGGCGGTGATCTTCTCCACCACCTTGAAGTCGGACCCCAGCGTTTCGATGAGACGGTCGGAGGCGGAGTCCGTGAAGAGGCTCTTGTTGGCTTCGAAATAGGCCTTGGCGAGCTTGTAATCGACGCTCGGCCCGAACGCGAAACGGCCGTTGTAGACGGAAGTCAGGGTCTTGCTGGTTTCCCCGACCAGGGTCTCGCCATTGCTGCGGGTATAGACGTGGCCGTTGGCGTCGGAGGTCTTGTCGCGATCAAGGTACTTCGCGCCGAACTTCAGATAGCTCCCTTCGCCCCAGGCCGAGATCGGCAACTTGTAGTCGACCCGCAGTTGATCGAGGTTCTCCTCGGCCTTGCGGCTGACCTGCTTGTACTGGCGCAGATTGTAGGTGCTCGGATCCAGCGCGGCGGCGCTCACGGACAGGCTGCTGGGCAGCCCGCTCGTACCGACGAAGACGCCCGTCAGGGTTCCGGTCGAGCGGTAGTCGAACTCGTCGCGGATCGGGTCCTTCTTCTCGGCCAGGGCGTGCGTGCCCTGCACGGTCAGCACGCCATCGCCCAGATTGAAGTCGCCGCCGAAGGCGAGGGTCGTCGTGTTCGTGATCTCGTTGCGCCGCCGAACCAGATGACGCGCCGTCGTCGAACTGATCGTGCCGCCGTCGGCGCTCAGCGAAGAATAGCCGCTCGCCGAGGTGGGCAGGAAAAAGCGGAAACGGTCGCGGGTCTCGTTGTCGTCGAACTTCGAATACATCAGCCGCGCGTAGAGCTTGACGTCGTCGTTGGGACGCCAATCGAAATTGGCCACGGCGCCGGTGCGCTTGCGAACGGCTGGGCTGTAGGAGCGGATGTCCAGCTCCGTCGGCAGGTCGATGCCGTTGATGACCTGGCGCGCGCTGGTCAGGACGTCTTCGGACACCGACGGCCGTTCCGAATAGTTGCCCGCCAGCACCAGGCCGAACTGCCGTTCCGGTCCGAACTTGCCGCCGACCGAAACATCGCCCTCGGTGGCCTTGGCGTCTGTCGCCTCGAAGGTTCCGCGAACCACGCGGGCGCTGAGGATGGTCTTGTTGCGGTCGAAAGCGCTCAACGTGTTGATGTCGACCTGGCCGGCGATGGCGTTGGCGTCGAGATCGGGCGTCAGCGACTTGATCACGGTGACCGAGCCGATCAGGGCCGAGGGAATATCGTCGAGCTTGACGTTCCGGGATTCCGGCTCGGGCGCCGAGGCCGTCTGGTTGTTGATCGTGACGTTGGCGAGGTTGGGCTCGATCCCCCGGATGATCAGATAGCGCCCCTCCCCCTTGTCGGTGGCGACCGACACGCCCGACAGGCGGCGCACCGCCTCGGCGACGTTCTGGTCGGGCAGCTTGCCCACGTCATTGGCCGAGACGACCTCGACGGCGCTGATGGCGTCGCGCTTCTTCGCCAGCGAGTCGCGGTCCGAAGCGCGCTGGCCGGTCACCACGACTTCCTCGACGGTGGTTTCGACAGTCTGGCCGGCTTCCTGCGCGGCCGCCAGGCACGGCGCCACGATGCCGGAGCTCAGCAGCAGAGCGCCCAAAAGCTTTCTGGATGCCACGGCGTCATCCTCCCCTTTTCCCGTCGACTCTCCGTAACGGCGCCATTGGGCGCTCTGGGCCGACGCCCAAACAGTACGAACAAATTTTCCAATTGACAATACGATTGGAAAATTTCGTGCGAATTCCGTTTAGACCAATCATTCCAATCGGTTGATCGAGGAAAGTGGGCTTATCGCTCGTCGCGCCTCCAGAAAATCGCAACCTCCAAGCCGCCCAGGACCGCCCGTCGCAAGGCCAGTTCACCGCCGGAAGCTTCGACCAGGTCCCGCACGATCGACAAGCCCAGTCCATGGCCGCCCCCGGCCTCGTCGAGGCGGCCGCCCCGCATCAGCGCCGCTTCCGCGCGCCCTTCGTCCATGCCCGGCCCATCGTCCTCGATGCCGATGCTCACCCGGTCGGCGACCTCGGCGGCGGCGATACGGACCCGGCGACGGGCGAAACGGGCGGCGTTTTCGATCAGGGCGCCGAGCATTTCGGTCAGATCGTCATGAGAAACCGGCACTCGAAGCGCCGGGTCGATGTCGACGTCGAAGATGAGGCGCTCACCCTCGGCCGTGCGCTCGATCACGGCGACCAGGCGCTCCACCACGGACGCAGGCGCGGCCTCTCCGGAGAAGGCCGCCTCGCGCGTGGCGGCGGCTCGGGCGCGAGCCAGTTCGGCCTCCAGCGCCGCCCCGACGGCGGCGATCGCCTCGTCCAGGCCATCCGCCGCCTCCGCCGCCCCGGCTTCGCGCGCCCGTCGGCTCTGGGCCGAAAGGGCGGCCAACGGCGTCTTCAGGCTGTGCGCCAGGTCGCCGGCCCGTCGGCGCGCGCGGACCAGGTCGTTCTCCCGGGCCTCAGCCAGAGCGTTGATCGCCTCGGCCAACGGCGCCACCTCGCGGGGATGGTCGTCGGACATCCGCGCCGACGGGCTCTTGCGCAGTCGTGCGAGGTCCTGCCAAACGCGCGCCAGCGGCGACAGCCCCAATGTCACCTGCAGCGCCGAGGCGGCCGACAACACCAACCACAACGCCGCCAGGAACAGCGCCAGATCGCGG
>JASGDR010000416.1:0-3083 GCA_047607095.1 Caulobacter sp. | reverse complement strand
TCGGGTGGATGCCGTCGTTCTGCATGTAGCGGCGCGAGCCGCCGATGCCGGCCAGCAGGTTGGGCAGCAGGGGCGCGGAGAAGTCGCGGGCCAGGTCGGTGTAGACGGCGTTGAAGCGGCGGGCGTAGTCGGCGCCCAGCAGGGCCGGCGCGTTGATCCCGGCCAGGACGGCGGGGATCCGCCGCTCGCGTAGGCGGGTCAGGATGGCCCGCAGATTGGCCCGCGTGGCCTCCGGGCGCAGGCCCTGCAGCAGGTCGTTGCCGCCCAGGGCGACGACGCAGACGGCCGTATCCGTTCCCAGCGCCCCCTCGAGCCGGGCAAGGCCGCCGGCGCTGGTGTCGCCGTTGCGGCCGGCGGCGCGGACCTGGACCATGACGCCGCGCGCGGCCAGGGCCGCCTGCAATCGGGCCGGCATCGCCTCGCCGGGGCGCACGCCCAGGCCGGCGGTGATCGAGTCGCCCAGCACGGTCACGACCGGCGGACGCGGCGGCGCGGTCACGCGCGGCGCGGCCACGGCGGGGGCCGCCGCCAGGGCTGAAAGACCGGCCAGCAGCTCGCGCCGGGCCGGAAGATGTGCGTCAGCGAACTTCATTCTTCCTAGGTGGGGATGCTTTCTGGCCGGGTTGAGGCGAAGTCGGCCCCTGATCGAGCGGTTGTGATCCTTCTTGAGGCAGGCTTGAGATCGGCACGCCGGGCAAGGGCTGCTCTCCCGTCCATTCCCAATGCCAGGGCTCGAACACGTAGTTGACGAAGCCGAACCGGCCGGCGTTGACGACCAGCCAGCGATAGACGTCCGACCTGGCCATGAAGCGGCGATTGTCGTCGGCGCTGGAGTCGGGGCCGTAGCCCGGCGCGGCCGCGATGAAGAGGTCGAGGGCCAGGCCGGTCCTGTGGGCCGAGCAGATGGTGCGGCTGACGCCCTGGCAGTTGTTGTCGCGGGCGCAGCGCGCGGCGTCGGCGGCCGGTTCACGGAAGCTGGAAAAGACCGTCAGCACACGCGGGTCGCGGGCCGAAACCACGCCGTCCCGGCGAGCGGCCTCGACCATCCGGCGATAGGCGTCCAGCGCGCCGGGCCGCAGGCGCGCCGGCTTGCCGCCGTAGATCTCGCCGGGATCGGCGGCGGCAAGAGCCGACGGCGCGGGGGCGTTGGGGCATTCGCCGCGGGCGTTGATGACGGCGAACGGGCGGGCCAGGGTCCAGCGGGTCTTCATGATGTCGAAGGTCGCGGCATCGAGCACGCCCGTGGGGGGCAAGCGATGGCCGGCCTGCCACCTGGCCAGCGCGCCGGCGAAGCGGGTCGTGCCCGGACCGCAGGCGGTGGCCAGCTCGGCGCCGATGCGCGGGGCGTAGATGGTCCAGCCCACCTCCTGACGGCCGAACGGCGCCCAGACCATGGTGTTGAGGCTGTCGGCGTTGGCCTGCGCCGCGCCCGGCGGGGCGGAGGCCTCGCAGGTCTCGTCCAGCGGCAGGGGCGCCAGCGGCGCGGCCGGCGGATCGTTGGACGGCACGTACTGCGGGGCGACATAGGCTTGTTCGGCGACGGCCTGCTCGGCGCCGTCGCCGGTCGGGGCTTCAGGCGGCGAGGCGGCGGTCGGCCAGAACAGCCAGGCCGCGCCCGCGACGCAGGCCGCCAGCAGCAGAACGAGCAGGATCGAGCCCAGTCGCTGGCCGCGCCGCCGCTCCCTCGTCCCCCTTCGCCATCGAGCCGCCAAGCGCACCGCCTCCGGAACTTCGCCATGGCTCAAGGCTTGAGACCAGCAAGACGTTCCTCGTTGCGTGGAGTATGCGATGCCTTCGACCTTCCGTCTCGCGGCCCTGCTGGCCGGATGCGTCCTGGCGGCCGGGGCCTGCTCGCGCGGCGAGCAGAAGGCCGAGGCGCCGCCGTCTTCTACGGCCGCCGCGCCCAAGGCGGCCCCGGCCCAGACCGGCCGCTCGCCCCTGGCCGACGCCGTCGAAGCCGCCGGCCCGCAGACCGCGCCGCCCGCCGACCCGTCGCTGATCGCGCCCTCGCTGGTGCGGGTGCAGGTGCTGCTCGACCGCGCCCGGTTCTCGCCGGGCTCGATCGACGGGGTCACCGGCACGAACCTGAGGCTGGCCATCGAGGCCTTCCAGCAGGCGCGGGGCCTGACGGTCGACGGCGAGGTGACGCCCGACCTCTGGAAAGCCCTGATCGAAGCCGACGGCGGGCCGGTGCTGACCGACTACGTGATCACCCCGGAGGACGCGGCCGGGCCTTACGCGAAGTCCATCCCCAAGGACGACTACGAGGCGATGGCCCGGCTGCCGGCGCTGTCCTACACCACGCCGCTCGAGGCCCTGGCCGAGCGCTTCCACATGGACGAGGCCCTGCTGCAGGCCCTCAATCCCGGCGCCGACTTCGCCCAGGCCGGAACCCGCGTCACGGTGGCGGCACTGGGGCCGCGCGAATTGCCGGCGCGGGTGACGCGGATCGACATCGACAAGGGCGTCGGCCAGGTGCGGGCCTATGACGCCCAGGACAACCTGCTGGCGGTCTATCCGGCGACGGTCGGCAGCACCGAGCGCCCGGCCCCGAGCGGCGAATGGGCGGTGCGCACCGTCGCGCCGCGCCCGACCTACACCTACGATCCCTCGCGCCTGACCTTCGGCAAGCCCAAGGGCAAGCTGACCATCAAGGCCGGGCCGAACAATCCGGTCGGCTCGACCTGGATCGACCTGACCAAGGACACCTACGGCATCCACGGCACGCCCGACCCCAAGCTGGTCAACAAGCGCGCCTCGCACGGCTGCGTGCGCCTGACCAACTGGGACGCCCAGCAGCTGGGCGCCGCGGTGGAGAAAGGGGCCAAGGTCCGGTTCCTGGGCGAGGAAACGCGGGGCGCGTGAGGCCTCGCCGCACGTCCCCGACGGTCTGACGCGTCGACCGACCAGCCGCGCCGAGCCCCGCGCAAAATGGCTTGCTACCGGTGTCATGTTTCGTGCTAGCCGTAGCGGCAAGCTCGTCAGAAGCGCCGGAGGGAAGACACCATGGATCGTCGCAGTCTGCTGCTGGCCGCCGGCGCGGCCGCCGCCGCCGGCGCCCTGCCCGCCCACGCAAAGCCCGC
>JASGDR010000415.1:0-3065 GCA_047607095.1 Caulobacter sp. | reverse complement strand
TTTCAGGGCTCGCCGGTCTCGTCGGCGTCCTCGCCCGGAGGGGCGCTCCAGACGTAGTCCTGACCGAGCACCCGCTTGCAGATGGACTGGTTCAGCAAGCGGGTGCTCGGTCAGGACTACGTCTGGAGCGCCCCTCCGGGCGAGGACGCCGACGAGACCGGCGAGCCCTGAAAATGAAAACGGCGGGGGTGAAAGCCCCCGCCGTTTGTCGTTTGAGCCGGCCTTCAGTGGCGAAAACCTCGTCCCCTCGGGTCGCGCCGCGGCGCGGCCCGCCCAAGGGCATGCTTCGACAGGCGCAGGATGAGGTTTTTCAAGGCCGAGCATGAATTGGTCCTCACCCTGAGCTTGTCGAAGGGCGAGGACCGCTCATCAGACCGTTAGCGGCGCACCCGCAGGGTGACGCCGAAGGTGCGCGGATCGCCCAGCGTGCCCGTGACCGCCCCGGTGTTCGCCGCGCTCAGCGACAGGTAATAGAGCTTGTCGAAGATGTTGCGGCCCCAGACCTGCAGGTCCCAGCGGCCGTCTTCCGAGGCGATCCCCGCGCGCAGGTTCAGCAGGGTGTAGCCGGGGATCTTCGAATATTCGGAGTCCGCGGCGGTGGTGTAGTAGGCCGAGCGGTAGTTGGCGTCGTAGCCGGCATAGGCCTCCAGCCCGTTCCCGCGCCAGGTTCCGGCCGGACGGCGGTATTCGCCGCCGGTCGACACGGCCCACAGCGACACGCCCGGCAGGCGGCGGCCGGTGAGGTCGCAATAGGTCGTCAGGTGGATCTCGATCGGGCAGGCGGCCTGCTCGTAGCTGGTGTAGCTGGCGTCGTTGTAGGTGGTCGAACCGTAGAGGGTCAGGCCCTCGATCGGCGCGGCCCGCACGTCGACCTCGACGCCCCGGCTGCGGACGCTGCCGGCGTTGGTGAGGTAGCTGGCGTTGTTGATCAGGTTGACCGCGGTGGTCTGGTAGCCCTCGTCCTCGGTCCAGAACAGGGCGAGGTTGGCGGTCAGGCGGCGGTCGAACCAGGTGCTTTTCAGGCCGGCCTCGTAGCTGTCGATGGTCTCCGGATCGATGACCGGATCGACGGCGTTGGCGCCGGAGGTGTTGATGTTCGACAGGTTCAGGCCGCCGGCCTTGTAGCCCCGGGCGTAGGTCGCATAGACCAGCGGGCCGTTGTCGAAGGTGTAGGCCAGGGTGATGTTGCCGGTCAGGCTGTCGCCCGAGGTCTTGGCCGAGAAGCTGTTGGCCGCGCCGAAGCGGGCGCGCAGGGTCAGGGCCGTGGCCTGTTCGGCGGCGGTCAGGCCCGAAAGGTCGGCGCCCCAGGCGGTCTGGTCGAACCAGCCGGTCATCTTCTCGTAGGTGTAGCGCAGGCCGCCGGTGATATCGAAGCGGTCGGTGACGTGCCAGGTGCCCTGGGCGAAGGCCGCCGCGCTGGTGGTTTCCGGGCTGGAGTGGCTGACGATCGAATAGTTGTTCAGCGCCGCCGCCCGCACGGTCGCCGAGGCCGCCGCCGGGGCCAGCAGCCAGTCGGCCGCGTAGGGGCCGTAGTAGTTGACCGCCTCGGCTTCGAGATCCTGCCAGAAGTAGTAGAGGCCGGCCACGTAATCGAGCTTGCGGTCGCCTTGAGAGGTGATGCGCAGTTCCTGGCTGAATTGCTGCTGGTCGTTGTCCTGGTGGGCGTCGATGATCGCCGAAAGCGTGGTGCCGTCGGCGTCGTTGTGCGGACGCCAGTGCCAGCCGCGCCAGGCGGTGACCGAGGTGAGCGTGGCGTTGTCGAGGTTGTAGTCGACGATGGCAGAGACGCCGCCGTGGGTTTCGAAATAGCTGTTCTTGGTGTTGACCGAGACCTGGCGAGCTTCCGGATCGATCGCGGTCGGCGTGAAGCCGATGCGCGCGGCGCGGGCCAGATAGCCGTTCGGATAGGCCGTGCCGTCGTCGGCGTAGGTGGTCAGGAGGCCCGTCAGCACGCTGGCGGCGGTGTTCGAATACTGCTGGCCGTAGTCGCCCGACAGCTTGATCTTCAGCTTCTCGTTCGGGGTCAGCAGGAACTGCAGGCGGCCGCCGAAGTCGTGATAATCCTGGGTCTTGGAGCCGTCGTAGACGTTGGTCATGTAGCCGCCGCGCTGGGTGTTGGCGAGCGCGACGCGGTAGGCCAGCTTGTCCTCGACGATCGGCCCCGAAGCGACCAGGTGGGCCTGGAAGTAGTCGTAGTTGCCGCCGGTGACGTCGGCCGCGAACTCGGGCGTGAACTTCGGCTCCTTGGTCGTGATCACCAGGGCGCCGGCCGAGGTGTTCTTGCCGAACAGCGTGCCCTGCGGGCCGCGCAGCACCTGAACGGAGTCGAGGTCGGCGAGATCGAACACCGCCTGGCCCGGACGGCCCAGATAGACCTGGTCGAGATAGACGCCGACCGCCGACTGCAGGCCGTCGTTGTAGACCGAGACGTTGTTGCCCAGGCCGCGGATGTTGATGCTGGTGTTGCGCGGGTTGGTGACGCTGACCGACAGGCTGGGCGACAGCTGCTGCAGGTCGCGGACGTTGTAGGCGCGGGCCTTTTCCAGCTGCGCGCCGCCGAAGGCGGAGACGGCGACCGGCACGGTCTGGGCGTCTTCCTCGCGGCGGCGGGCGGTGACGACCACCGACTCCAGGCCGACCGCGTCGTCGGGCGTCGCGGCGGGTTCGGCCGACGTCTCGGCGAGGGCGGGCGCGCCGATCATGAGCGCCGCGCAGGAAGCCGCGGCCAAGGCCAGACGACGCAAGGTCACGCCTTGGTTGTGGTCGAGGCGAGTATTCGCCTGGCGGAGAGAGTGTTGCGCGGCCGACATGATGCGGAGCCCCCATAGAAAGCAAGAACAACCGCAGAAGAACGACGGTCATTGACGTCTCGGCGGGCCCTTCGCCGATGCGTCGTCGTTGCGGTGCGGAGGGAGCTTTAAATCCCAACTACTCCGATCGGCATTGCAGAAATTCTCAACGGTGCGTTTCGAAATTGTCGTAAGCGCCTCCGAGCGAGGAGGCCTTAGGGGGAAAGGAGAAGCTCAAGGGAAAGCGTCATGAAGCTCCATCGAACCACCCTGCGC
>JASGDR010000414.1:0-2593 GCA_047607095.1 Caulobacter sp. | reverse complement strand
CTTGTCCTGCCCCTGCCAGCGCCCGGCGCGGACGTCGGCGTTGGGGTCGTCGACCGGCTTGGTGCAGGGCCAGCAGCCGATCGAGGGAAAGCCCTGGGCGACCAGCGGATGGGCCGGCAGGTCGTGCTCGGCGACATAGGCGTCGAGCTCGGCCTTGCTCCAGTTGGCCAGCGGATTAAACTTGATCTGGCCGTCGGCCTGCTCGACCACGGCCAGACGCAGCCGGTCGCCGCCGTGGAAGCGCTTGCGGCCCGTGCACCAGGCCGTGAAGCCCTCCAGCGCCCGATCCAGCGGCAGCACCTTGCGGATGTGGCAGCAGGCGTCGGTGTCGGTGCGCCACAGGTCCGACTTGGGATCGGTGACGGCCAGATCGGCGAAGGCCGGGCGCAGGTCGCGCACGTCGGTCAGGCCCAGCTTGCCCGTCAGGCTCTTGCGGTAGTCCAGGGTCTGGCCGAACAGCATCCCGGTGTCGAGGAACAGCACGGGGATGTCCTTCGACACCTGGCTGGCCAGGTGCAGCAGCACCGCCGACTCCGCGCCGAACGAGCTGACCAAAGCCAGCTTGTCGCCGAAGGTCTCGTAGGCCTTGCGCAGGATGGTCAGCGGGTGGGCGTCGCGCAGTTCGGCGTCCAGCCGCGCCGCCAGGGTCGGCGCGGCGTCGGTCTGGTCGTAGGCCATCAGAGAGCGCCTTCCTTGTGCTCGGCGCGCTCGTCTGCGGCGATCGCACGGGCGTCGACGGCGCGCTGATAGACGTGGCGGAAGCGGTTCGCGGCCTTGCTCCAGGCCTCGGGCGTGGCGCCGTCGGCGGGCTCGAAGGCGTCGAAACCGCAACGGACCATGAAGCCGGCCTGCTCCTGCAGCACGTCGCCCACGGCGCGGACCTCGCCCTCGTACTTGAAGCGCTCGCGCAGCAGGCGGGCCGAGGTGTAGGCGCGGCCGTCGCGGTACTTCGGGAAGGCCAGGGCCACCACCGACAGGCGCGGCAGGTCGTAGGCCAGAGCCTCGACCTCTTCGGCCGGCTCGATGCGCACGCCCACGCGGCGGCTGTTGGACGACAGCAGCGCGTCGCCCTCGGCCTGGAAGCGGGTCAGCGACAGGATGACGTCGCCGGCTTCGGGAATGGCGTCCTCGTCGGCGACGTGGACGAAGGCGTTCTCGGCGAACTGGGGCGCGCCGTCGATGAGCTTAATCAGCTTGGGCATAGACCGCCTCCTTGAAGGGCTCGAGGCCGACGCGGCGATAGGTGTCGAGGAAGCGTTCCTCGCCCTGGCGCGCGGCCAGATAGGTGTCGACCAGGGTGTCGATGGCGGGGGCGACCTTGTCGGCCGGCAGGGCCGGACCCAGGATCTTGCCGATCGAGGCGTCTTCCGCGCCCGAGCCGCCGAGCGAGAGCTGGTAGAATTCCTCGCCCTTCTTGTCGACGCCCAGGATGCCGATGTGGGCCACGTGGTGGTGGCCGCAGGCGTTGATGCAGCCGCTGATCTTGATCTTCAGCTCGCCGATCGTCTGCGCCCGGTCCGGGTCGGCGAAGGTCTTGGCGATGTCCTGGGCGATCGGGATCGCGCGCGCGTTGGCCAGCGCGCAGTAGTCGAGGCCCGGGCAGGCGATGATGTCGCTGACCAGATCGATATTGGCCGTGGCCAGGCCGTTGGCCTCCAGGATCGCGTGCACCGCCGGCAGGTCGTCGAGCTTGACGTGCGGCAGGACGAGGTTCTGGGCGTGGGTCACGCGCAGGTCGTCCAGGCCGTAGCGCTCGGCCAGGTCGGCCACGACGTCCAGCTGGTCGGCGGTGGCGTCGCCCGGCGTCTGGCCGATGGCCTTCAGCGAGATCTCGACGATGGCGTAGCCCGGCTTCTTGTGAGCCTTGACGTTGTTGCGCGCGAAGCGGGCCAGGGCCGGGCTGGCGGCCTTGGCGGCCTCGAAGGCTTCCGAGCGGGCCGGCAGGGTCTCGAACGGCGTCTGGGCGAAGGCGCCGCGGATGCGGGCCAGCTCAACGTCGCCGAGATCGGCGCGGCCCTGATCGATCTTGGACCACTCTTCTTCCACCTGGCGCGCGAACTCCTCGGCGCCGAGGGCGGCGACCAGGATCTTGATGCGGGCCTTGTAGATGTTGTCGCGGCGGCCATGGCGGTTGTAGACGCGCAGGACGGCTTCCAGGTAGCTCAGCAGGCTCGAGGCCGGCAGGTGCTGCTTGATGGTCGGGCCGACATAGGGCGTACGCCCCTGCCCGCCGCCGACGATCACCTCGAAGCCCAGCGAGCCGTCGCGGGCCCGGCGCAGGATCAGGCCGATGTCGTGCACCTTCACCGCGGCGCGGTCGGTCAGGGCGCCGGTGATGGCGATCTTGAACTTGCGCGGCAGGTACGAGAATTCCGGGTGCAGGGTCGACCACTGGCGGATCACTTCCGACCAGACGCGCGGATCGTCGACCTCCTCGGCGGTGGCCCCGGCATAGGGGTCGGCCGTGGTGTTGCGGATGCAGTTGCCGCTGGTCTGGATGGCGTGCATGTCCACCGCCGCCAGGTGGTCCAGGATCGCCGGCGCGTCGGCCAGCTTGATCCAGTGGAACTGCAGGTTGGTGCGGGTGGTGAAG
>JASGDR010000413.1:0-8765 GCA_047607095.1 Caulobacter sp. | reverse complement strand
GTTGTCCTTCAGGAACAGCCGGGCGAAACGGGCGTGATCGGCCAGCGTCATGTGCGCCGTGCCGGCCGGCCCCAGCGCCGGCGGATTGTCGGCCGGTCCCGACGGATCGACCGGCGTCAGCCCGCCGCCCGGCGCGGGCAGGTGCCCCCAGGGCGCGTCGCCGGTCGGCGCGCCGAAGCCGGCGCTCTCGATCCCCAGCGGCTGGAACAGGCGCGCGCGGATCGTCTCTTCCCAGGCCGCGCCGGTGATCGTTTCGATCGCCGCCCCCGCCAGGATGTAGTTGAAGTTGGCGTATTCGAAGCTTCCCGGCCTGCCGGCCGGCGGGGAGCCCAGCAGCCGGGCGGCGACCTCGGCCCGCTGGATCGGAAGGGGTCGCCTGTCGGCATGCGCGCGCATCAGCCAGCCGCTCGCCATCATCGACCCGTCGGCGATCCCGGAGCGATGGCTCATCACCTGCTCGATGGTGGTCGAGCTCCAGGCGGGATCGATCTTCACGCCCGGGAAAAGCTCCACCAGGGTCGCGCCCCATTTGGCCTGGCCGGCCTCGACCAGCCGGGCGTAGAGCGCCGCGGTCATCGCCTTGGTGTTGGAACCGATATGCCAGGGCTCGCGGGGGCCGATGCGATCAGGCGATCCGACGCGCCGCAGCCCGCCCGAAGCCTCCAGGATCACCCTGTCGGCGTCTGAAACGAGGCCCGCCACCGCTGGCGCGCCCGTCTCGGCCAGCACCGCGGTCGGATCGACGGGCCCCGCCGGCAGGGCCGCGACCTGCCGCACCGCCGCCTGCGAGGACGGCGCGCCCGCCGCGGCGGTCAGGACGAGCAGTCGGCGACGGTCGATCATGGGGACGCTTCCTTACGAGGAGAGAACCCGTTGAAACTCAACCGAAGGGCTGCGGCAAATGAAGGATCGGTAAGCCCGCGCCTCTTTCGTCGTCTAGCCCCGCTCCTCGCAGAATCGGATGCGGTTGCCGAAGGGGTCGTGCACCTGCAGCACATCGCCCCACGGCTGCCCCTCGACGCCGGGACGGCCGTACCTGTAGGCCTTGCCGATCAGCTCGGCCTGGTAGGCGCGCACGCCCGTCATCGGCACGTAGACGGTGGAGCCCGGCGCGGCGTCGCCGTGATGCTCCGACAGGTGCAACACCAGCCCCGCCCGCTCGATCCCCATGTAGAGCGGCGTGTTCGGTTCGAAACGATGCTCGAACAGCACCGAGAAGCCCAGGAAGCCGAGATAGAACTCCCGCGCCTTGGCCTCGTCGAAGCTGCGCAGGATCGGCACGGCGCGATGAAACAAGACGGCGTCGCTCATGGCCGCGAGCTTGCCGTCGTTCCGGCGGTCCCGGCAACGGCGAAGACTGTCACCGAACCGTCAAGCCTCGCTGCTAGGCACGCCGGAAGTCTGGGGAACCGTCATGAAATCGCTCGCCCGCGCCGTGTCGCTGCTGGCCCTGCTCGCCGCCGCTCCGGTCCTGTCTTCCCAGGCGATCGCCGCGCCCGCCGCCTACCGCACGCCCGACGTGGCGGCCGATACGCCCGCGACCGTGACCCTGAACGGCGCGAGCTTCGTCAACCAGGGCCTGGTCGGGGCCGGGCGGCTGCCGGCCACCACCCGCGACTTCCTCGGCGACAGCCTGGGCTCGTTCTCGGGCATGGCCGTGACCGCCTGGAGCCGGCGCGACGACGGCGCCTATGTCGGCAGGCTGCTGACCCTGCCCGACCGCGGTCCCAACGGCGTCGGCTCGGTGGCCGGCACCACGCCCTACGACAACCGCGTGCACGGCTTCGACATCACGTTCCGGCCGCTGGCCGCCGGGGCGCAAGGCGAGCCCGACCAACTGGCCCTCGTCCCCGCCGGCGGCTTCACGCTGAAGGACGACAAGGGCCACGCCTTCACCGGCATGGACCCGGGCGAGGGCGTGGTGTTCTGCGGCCAGGCCGCCTGTCCCAGCGCCATCACCGGCCCCGGCGCCTTCCGCATCAGCCTCGACGCCGAGGCCCTGGCGCGCCTGCCGGACGGCGGCTTCTATGTCGGCGACGAGTATGCGGCCAATCTCTACCGCTTCGACGCCTCGGGCGCGCTAAAGGGCGTGATCGCGCCCGTTCCCGCCGTCCAGCCGCGCAAGGACGGCCGCCCGACCTTCTCCGGCGAGACCAAGCCCAAGACCGGCCGCCGCAGCAACCAGGGCTTCGAGGGGGTGGCCGTGTCGCCCGACGGCAAGCGCCTGTTCGCCCTGCTGCAGAGCGCCACGATCCAGGACTCCGGCGAGGGCGACGCCGACCGCGCCGTGACCCGCCTCTTCGTCTACGACATCGAGAAGGATCCGACGCCCGCCGCCCCGATCGCCGAGTATGCGCTCGAACTGCCGCGGATCCGCGCCAAGGGCGACGGCGAGGCGCCCAACAAGGTCGCCGCCCAGTCCGAGCTGCTGGCGCTGACCGACCACCAGTTCCTGGTCCTGGCCCGCGACGGCGCGGGGCTGGGTTCGGGCTCGGCCAACCCCACGGTCTACCGCTCGGTGCTGCTGGTCGACACCGCGGGCGCGACGAACCTCGTCGGTGAAACCTCGGACGCCGAAGGCGCCGCGATCGCCCCGGGCGGCGCCCTGCCCGCCGGCGTGGTCCCCGCGCGGCAGGTCCAACTGGTCAATCTGGTCGATCCCAAGGGCCTCGCGCGAGTCGGCATGAACCTCGACAACGCCGCCCCGACCGCCGCCACCCTGCCCGAAAAGCTGGAATCCCTGGCCATCGTCCCGGCGCTCGACCCGGCCGCGCCCGGTGACGTCTTCCTGCTGGTGGGCAGCGACAACGACTTCCAGACGCGTGACGGCAAGGTCGGCGACCTGGCGTTCGACGCCGCGCCCAAGACCCCGCAAGGCGCCCCGGCCGCCGACAACGACAGCCTGATCCTGGTCTATCGCCTGACCCTGCCGACCGCGATCGCCGCCCAGCCGCGCTTTTGACCCCGGCGCGGAACGGGTGGTATCAGCGACCCGCGTTTTTTCCGCCGAGGCCCTCGCGCATGACCTTCTCCCCGTCCTCCAAGGCGCGTCCGGCGTGATCACCCTGACGCTGGAGGTCCTGGCCCGGGCCCTGCCCTTCTTCATGCTGGTCGGCGCCGGCGTCGTGCTGGCGCGGCTGCGATTGTTCGACGGCCGCATGGCCCAAGGCCTTTCGGCCTACGTCTACTGGATCGGCTTTCCGGCCCTGCTGGTGCATTCGCTGTCGCGCATGGGCCGCCCGGGCCACGACCTGACGCTGGGCCTGGCCGCCTACGCCGGCTGCCTGGCCGCGATCATGGCCCTGCTGGTGCTGGCGGGGCTGGCCCTGCGCTGGACCCGGGAAGAGCGCGCAGGAACGGCCATGGCCGCGGGCGTCGGCAACAGCGCCTTCCTCGGCCTGCCGGTGGCCGCCGCCGTGTTCGGACCCGAGATCGCCCGCCTGGGCGCGGGTCTGGTCGCCGTCGACTTCGTGCTGGCCACCGCGCTGGGCGTGGCCCTGCTCGGCTGGGCCGGCGGCCGCTCGGTCTGGCGCTCCACCATGCAGGCCTTCCGCAACCCGATCGTCGCCGCCGCCCTGTTCGGCGCGGCCCTGGCGCTGCTGGGCCTGCAACTGCCCGGCGTGCTCGACCGCGCGGTCGGCGCGGCGGCCGCCTCGGGCAGCCCGGTCGCCCTGGTGGCCCTGGGCGTGGTGCTGGGCCTGCCGGTCGAGGGCGACGTCCCCGCCCCGCGCTGGAGCCCGGTGATCGCCGCCGCCCTCGCAAAGCTGCTGCTGCTGCCGCTGCTGGTCTGGACCGTCGTCGGCCTGACCCCGGCCCCGGCCGCCTTCCGCCTGGCCGCGACCCTGCTGGCGGCGACCCCGACGGCGGTGAACGTCTTCATCCAGACCCGCGCCTACAACGTCTTCGCCCGCGGCGGCGCCCGGGTCGTGGCCCTGACCACCGTCACCGCCTGCCTGACCCTGTCGGCCGTGGCGGTGTGGCTGAAGAGCTAGGGCCTCCGCGGTTTCAGGATGGACAAGAGCCGCTTCGCCTCCCTTTTCGAGACGGCCCTGCAACGCTCGCTGGAGCAAGCCGGCCTGCCCTCTTCGACGAGCGACCTGCTTGTCGAATTCCACGGACGACCCAATCCGCGCGATCCCGTCAAGCTGGACCAGGTCATCGATCTGTTGTGGATTTCGGCTGATCGCTTCCACGTCGTCGTCGACGTCGGCGTGATTTTCGAGAGCGGGAAAGCGCCGCTCATCTTCGTAAGACCGAGCGGGCACGATCCCCGTCCGTTTTCCGGGACATGGAACCCGGCCGATCTCGGCCCCTTCAAGGCGATTGGTCCCGGAACGAGAGGCGCACGCTCGTAGCGTCAGCAATGAGTGGTTGGCGGTCCCTCGTTAGAGACTGACAAAACCCTCCCTCCATTGGTCCTCATCAAGCCGGTAGGCGTCTGAATAGAAGCCATTGGGGTGGTCCCGAAAACCCGGCTGGTTGCTAAGGCGGCTTATCGCGTCGGCAATCGCCTCTTGGGAGCGATACACACCGATCAGCTTGGCATCGTCACCGAGTTCGCCGTCGGTGCGTGTGTGGTGCAGCACAAAAACCGTTTCCATTGGCGATGATGTGACGAGTTCCGTCACTGTCTGCAACGGGTCGCAAGTCGCCTCCCCCCTACCCGCCCCTCTTCCTGCCCAGCCGGGCCAGCCACGGCTGGGTCGGATAGGCGATCGAGCCGGCGACGCTGAGAGTGATGGTGGTGCCCTTGCCCGCGGCGCTCTCGATGGCCAGCTGGGCGCCCATCTTGCTGGCCCGCTCGTGCATGCCGATCAGGCCGTAGTGGCCCTCGCGGCTGGCCCAGGCCATGCGGTTCGCGCCGATGCCCACGCCGTCGTCGCGGATGGTCACCTGTAGCTGCCGCACCCCGTACGACACCCGCACCTGCACCTGGCCGGCGCGGGCGTGGCGGGCGGCGTTGAACAGCGCCTCGCCGGCGATGCGGACGATCTCCTCCTGCACCAGAGGCTGGATGGCTCGGGCCACGCCCTCGACGACCAGCTCGACCTTCACGCCCGGCTCGAACGGCTGCTCGGCGGCCAGTTCGCGCAGCTGGATGTCGAGCCGGCGGGTCTCTCGGCCGCGCAGGTCGCGCACCCGGTCACGGCCCTCGACCAGCATCTGGTCGGCGCGGTCCAGGGCCTGGTTGATGACGTCCTTGGCCGGCAGGTCGTCGGGGATCTGATAGGCCACCGACTGGAAGCGCATAATCAGGCCCTGCACGCTCTGCAGCAGGGTGTCATGCAGCTCGCGGGCGATGCGCTCGCGCTCGGCGGCGCGTTCCTCCAGCCGGTCCTTGATCTGGGCCGACACCCGCCGCAGCCGCAGGGCGTAGACGCCCCACAGGGCCAGGCCGACGGCCAGCATGCAGAGCAGGCGGAACCACCAGGTCTGGGACAGGGTCGGCGGTATGGTGATCGTCGCCTCGGCGCCCTGCTCGTTCCAGACGCCGTCGTTGTTGGCCGCCTTGACCCGGAAGCGGAAGGTTCCCGGATGCAGGTTGTTGTAGATCACCTCGCGCCGGCCGCCGGCGTCCACCCAGTCGCGGTCGACGCCCTCCAGGCGATACTGGAAGCGCACCCGCCCCGGCACGGCGAAGCTGAGGGCCGTATAGTGGATGCGCAGGCTGGTCGCGCCGGCCGCCAGGCGCACGGCGGTCGGATCGGCGAAGCGTCGCTCGCCCGCCTGCACCGACCGGATCGCCACCGGCGGCGGCACCGTGTTGAGGTTCAGCCTGGCCGGATCGACGACCAGCACGTTGCGCCGGGTCAGGATCCAGATGCGGCCGTCCCCTCCGGCGGCGATCTGCGCGCCCGGCGACTTCTGCACGAAGCTGTTGAGGCCGTCGCGAAAATCGAAGACCTGGCGCGGCAGCGGCGCGCCGGGCGCATCGAGGGCGTGGTCCAGCTCGGCCGAGCGCATGCGCACCACGCCGGCGTCGCCGATGGTCCAGGTGTCTCCGGCCGGGGTCTGGACCAGACCGTTGACCGAGGCCAGCCACGGATAGCGCTCGGCGTCGAGGCTGGCGGTCTTGCCCTCGCGCAGGCGGGCGAAGCCCTGGGCGCCGCTGAGGTAGAGGCCGGTCGCGCCGGGCAGCACGCCCTCGATCTCGCCGATCGCAAAGCGCTCCTTGTACAGCGGCTCGAACGGCGGCCGCCCCTGCAGCGGCGGCGGGGTGCGGAACAGGATCGCCGCCCGGCCGTCCGGCTGGAGGGCGGCGTTGGAGGCCACGCCCAGGGTCGGCGACAGGCCCGGCCAGCGGTTCCAGGCCCCGCCCTCGCGCCAGTAGAGCCCCTTTTCCAGCGCGGCCATCCAGAGGCGCCCCTCGGCGTCCTCCGCGCAGCCGTAGGCGCTGGCCTCGGCGGGCTTGGGATAGGTCTCGACCTTGTCGCCGCGCACGCTCAGCACCGTGTCGCGCAAGGTGACCCAGACCGCGTCGTTCGTGTCCGCGCAGAGCGCGCCGGCCGACCACCCGGTCCGGACGACGGGTCTCGGCGCCTTGCCCGGCGAGATGGCGTAGACGGTGTGGGCGTCGGCGACCCAGACCACGCCGTCGCGCGTGGCGGTCATGCGGTAGCCGCGGGCCGAGTTGGGGGGGATGGCCTGCTCCACGACCACCCCGGCCGGCCGCATCATGTCGAGGCCGAGCTCGGTGCCGAACCAGACATTGCCCTCGCGGTCCTCGAACACGGCGTGGGTCTGGTCCGAGGTCAGGCCGTGCACGGCCTTGTAGGCCTGGATGCGCAGGCCCGCCGCGTCGGCGCTCTTGGCCGCCACCCCCGGCGCGGGAATGTGCACGACCCCGTCGGTCCAGGTGGCGCCCCACAGGTCGCCCTTGTGATCGAACAGGATGCGCGAGCCGCCCACCTCGTCGCGGCGCGGATAGGCGCGGGTCAGGGACGAGGCGGCCGGAGCCTCGCCGCGCAGCAGACGCACGCCCTTGGTGTCTGAAACCCAAATTCGGCCGAGCGCGTCCTGGGCCAGGCTGGCTCGGCGCGCCACCGCCGACCCGGTCGGCGAGAAGCGCGCCTGGCCCGGCGCGCGGCGCAGCACGGTGTCGCCCAGCACCAGCCACTGCGTCCCGTCGCGGCTGAAGAAGACCTGCCAGACCTCCTGCTCGGGCACGCCGGCCTCGGCCCCGAACTCCTGCCAGCGCCCGCCATGCCAACGGGCCAGCGTGTTGCGCTTGCGGCCGCCGCGCGCGACCCAGATCCCGCCCTCGCGATCCTCCGCCAGGCTGGTGACCTCGCGCGAGGGATTGGGCATGCGGGCGTCCACCAGCTGGCCGTCACGATAGACCGCCACCCCGCCGCTGCGGCCCAGACCCACCCATAGCGCGCCCGACTTCGCCCCCAGCACCTGCGACACGTTCAGCCGCCCGGGCTTGGGCCCGCCGCGCTGGATCTGCTCGAAGGCGACGCCGTCGAAGCGGAACAGGCCGTCGACGCTGCCGATCCACAGATAGCCGTCCTTGGACTGGCCGATGCTGTTGACCCGGCTGGGCGCACCGCCTTCCAGCGACCAGCTCACGCGCTTGTATTCGGCCAGGGGCTCGAGCCCGGGCGCGGCCAAGGCCGGGCCGGTCGCCGCGACGGCGAGGCCCAGGGCGAGCAGCGCGCCCGCCAGTCCGCTCCGGAGGCCCCCCGCCCGGCTCAAAGGTCGATGATGCCGCGCTTGGCGGCCACGGTCACCGCGTGGGTCCGGTCGTTGACGTAGAGCTTGGCGAAGATGCTCTTGATGTTGGACTTGATGGTGTCTTCCGAGAGGTTCAGCTCGCGGGCGATGTGCTTGTTGGAATTGCCGTTGGCGATCAGCTGAAGGACCGTGATCTCGCGGGCGTTCAGCGACTCGTCGATGGCGTGGATGGCGATGCGCTCGGCCACCTCGGCCTGAAGGTGGCGACGGCCGGCGTGAACCCCGCGGATGGCGTCCAGCAGGTCGCGGCGCAGGCTGCTCTTCAGCAGATAGCCCGCCGCCCCGGCCCGCAGGGCGTGCAGGGCCTGGGCGTCGCCGGTGAAGGTGGTCAGCACGATGATCCGCGCCTCGGGATGGGCCCGGCGGATGGTCTCGATGGCCACCACGCCGTGACCGGGCATCTGCAGGTCCATCAGGGTGATGTCGGGGCGCAGCTTCTCCCAGCAGGCGACCGCCTCGTCGCCGGTCGCCGCCTCGCCGACCACGACCATGTCGTCCTGCGTCTCCAGCACCGCGATCACCCCCTCGCGCAGCATGGGATGGTCGTCGGCGATCAGCACGCGGATGCGCTCTTCGCTGGCGGCAGGCGCGCCGCTGGCGGGGTACTCGTTCATTCGACGGCGTCCGTGGACCGGTCCTTACGCATGGGACTCGTAGTTATGGCGTGTCTGGCAATTGGCCTGTTTCGGCCGACCGCAACCATACACGAAAGCGGCGCAGCATTACCCTTTCGGGGGTTGACGCGGAACCGGCGCCGTCAAGCCTCGCCGATCCTGGGCGCCCGGGCGTTGGCCAACGCCCAGTCGATGGCGAAGTCGGCGACGTCCTCCCAGCCCGGCTCGTTGCACAGCCAGTGCGAGCGGCCGGAAAAACACTGCAGATCGGTGCGCGAGGCCGCGCGACGCTGCTGCCGGGCCGTGGCGCGAACCATGGCGACCGGCGCGACCCTGTCTGCGTCGCCGGCGATCAGCAGCAGCGGCGGTCGGCGGCAGCCCGTTCCCGCCTTCCGCCTCCACGGGCCGAGCAGG
>JASGDR010000412.1:0-4529 GCA_047607095.1 Caulobacter sp. | reverse complement strand
GCGCCGTCCAAGCCGGCGCCGCCTCCCAGCATCGAGAGCCTGGCCACCGCGGCCGTGGCCCCGCCCAAGCCCGCGACCGTCGCCGCGCCGAAGCCGGCCGCCGCCGCCTCGGGTCCCGCCAGCGTCCAGATCGGCGCCCTGTCGTCGACGGCCCTGGCCGACAAGGCCTGGAGCGACGCCGCCCGCATCGCGCCGGGCCTGGCCGCCGGCAAGGGCAAGAAGGTCGAGGCGATCGACAAGAACGGTTCGACCCTCTACCGCACCTCGGTCACCGGCTTCTCCAGCCGCGCCGACGCCAAGGCGTTCTGCGACGCCCTGACCGCCGCCGGCAAATCCTGCTTCGTGAAGTAGGCGAGGGGAGCCCCATGAGCGTGTCGTCCGCCGCCATCCTCGGCTGCGCCGGGACCGTCCTGAGCGCGGAGGAAGCCGCCTTCTTCCGCGACGTGCGGCCGTGGGGCTTCATCCTCTTCAAGCGCAACATCGACACGCCCGACCAGGTGCGGGCGCTCACCGCCGCTCTGCGCGAGACGGTCGGTCGCCCCGACGCCCCGATCCTGATCGATCAGGAGGGCGGCCGTGTCGCCCGCCTGCAGCCGCCCCACTGGAAGAAGTACCCGCCGGGCCGGGCCTATGGCGAGCTGGTCGCCAACGACCCTCTGGTCGCGCGCGAGATCACCCGTCTGGGCGCGCGCCTGATCGCCCACGACCTGACCTCGCTGGGGATCAACGTCGACTGCGTGCCGGTGCTGGACGTGCCCGATCCCAAGGGCCACGAGATCATCGGCGACCGGGCCTATGGCGACACGCCCGAGCAGGTGGCGACCCTGGGTCGCGCCGCCGCCGAGGGCCTGCTGGCCGGCGGCGTGCTGCCGATCATCAAGCACATCCCCGGCCACGGCCGCGCGATGAGCGACAGCCATCTTGAGCTGCCGGTCGTGAAGGCCAAGCTGGCCGAGCTGGACGCCCGCGACTTCGCGCCCTTCCGGGTGCTGTCGGACATGCCGATGGCGATGACGGCTCACGTCGTCTACACGGCCATCGATCGCCGCAACCCCGCCACCACCTCGAAGAAGGCCATCAAGAAGGTCATCCGCGAGAGCCTCGGCTTCGACGGCCTGCTGATGAGCGACGACCTGTCGATGAAGGCGCTTTCGGGCGACTTCAAGCAGCGCGCCAAGGACAGCCTGTCGGCCGGCTGCGACGTGGTCCTGCACTGCAACGGCGACATGGGCGAGATGAAGGCCGTCATGGCCGGCGTCGGCAAGCTTTCCAAGGAGGCCCGCCGCCGCGCCCAGGCCGTCATGGGCCGCCTGGTCAAGGTTCCCGAGCCGTTCGATCCCATCGAGGCCCGGGCCCGCTTCGACGCCGCGTTCGACGGCCGGTACGCCGGGTGAGCACGGGCTTCCAGCCCACATTCGACTTCGCGGCCGCCCGGGAGGCGGCCGAAGACGGCGCGGCCCTGGTCATCGACATCGACGGCTACGAAGGGCCGTTGCACGTCCTGCTGGCCCTGGCCCGCAACCAGAAGGTCGACCTGCTGCAGCTGTCGATCACGCGTCTGGCCGAGCAATACCTGGCCTTCGTGCAGCAGGCCCGCCGCGTACGCTTTTCGCTGGCGGCCGACTATCTGGTCATGGCCGCGTGGCTGGCCTACCTGAAGTCGCGCCTGCTGCTGCCCAAGCCCGAACGCCCCAAGGCCGAGGAGCCGCCGGCCGAGGAGATGGCCGCCCTGCTGGCCTTCCGCCTGGCCAAGCTCGACGCCATGCGCCGGTCGGTCGAGGCCCTGAAGGAACGCCCGCAGCTCAAGCGCGACGTCTTCATGCGCGGCGATCCCGACGCGGTGAAGATTGTTTCGTCCACCCGCTTCGAGGGCGACCTGTACGCCCTGATGAGCGCCTACATCAGCCAGCGAAAGCGCGAGCACGGCCGCCACTACGCCCCGCGTCCGCCCCAGGCCTATCCGCTGGAAGACGCCCGCGACCGCCTGCGCACCTTCCTGCCGAAGATGGAGGAGTGGACGGCCCTGTCCGGCGTCGCCCCGGTCGAGCGCTGGGAGGAAGACCCCGAGGGCCCCACGCCCGCCAGCTACCTGGCCTCCACCCTGTCGGCCAGCCTGGAGCTGGCCAAGGAAGGCGCGCTGACGGTGCGCCAGATGGGCGCGTTCGAGGAGATCTACCTGCGCGCCCGGACGGACGGCGGGGAGGGGGCGTGATGGCTCGCATCAGGAACCTCCCCCTTTGGGGGAGGCGGCCGCAGGCCGGCGGGGGGACGTTTTCAGCTTCCGCCGCGCTTGGTCTGTTCCGCAGCCTCGCCCCCCACCGATCGCTGCGCGATCGCCTCCCCCACGGGGGGAGGTTCCTCGTCACCGGCCGGTACGACGCATGACCCTCGATCCTCTCTTCACCGAACGCTGCATCGAGGCCCTGCTGTTCGCGGCGGCCGAGCCGTTGAGCGTAGCGGATCTGGCCAAGCGCCTGCCCGACGGCGCCGACATCGCCGCCGGGATCGCCGGCCTGCGCGCGCGCTGGGACGGTCGCGGCATCGAGCTCGTCGAGGTCGCCGGCCGCTGGCGGTTCCAGACCGCGGCCGACCTGGCTTTCCTGATGACCGAGGAGCGCGAGGAGCCGCGCCGGCTGTCCAAGGCCGCCCAGGAAACCCTGGCCATCGTCGCCTATCACCAGCCCGTCACCCGGGCCGAGATCGAGGCCGTGCGCGGGGTGCAGGCCAGCCGGGGCACGCTGGACGTGCTGCTGGAGCTTGGCCTGATCCGCATGCGCGGCCGCCGCCGCTCGCCGGGCCGCCCGGTGACCTTCGGAACGACGGACGCCTTTCTCGAGCACTATGGCCTGGCGAATCTGGGCGACCTGCCCGGCGTGGCCGAAATGAAGGCCGCGGGTCTGCTCGATCTCAACCTGCCGCCCGGCTTCAGCGTGCCCGACCCGATGGGCCTGCGGAGCGACGGCGAGGAGGAAGACCCGCTGGATGAAGGCGAGACGCCGGAATTCGCTCAGGATTTCCTGGGTGAATTGGAAGGGGGCGAAAAGGCCTAGCCTGTCTTGGCCGGGGCGCAATCGCCGCAATCACTGCCGCTTGGCTGCACGCCATGCGGACGCCTATATTATCTGAGAGATTGTAACGTCGCGCGGCAGCCGCTAAAGCGCCGCTGTCGCAAGGAGCTTGGTTATGGGAACTTTCGGACCGATCCACTGGATCATCGTGGCGATCGTGATCCTTGTGTTGTTCGGCGGTCGCGGGAAGCTGTCCGGAATCATGGGCGACGCCGCCAAGGGCATCAAGGCGTTCAAGGACGGCCTCAAGGACGACGGCAGCCAGGAAGTCGCCGACAACAAGGCCACGGGCGCCCTGCCGCGCACCGAGGCCGAGAAGGAAGACCTGCGCAAGTCGTAAGGGTTTCGCCGCGCCGGCCGTCGGGCGGGCGCGGCATTTTATCTGCAAACTTCGCGGCCCAGGTCTCCACGGGGGAGCACCGGGTCGGTCTGAGGCGCTTTCATGCTTCCTGATATCGGCGGCGCTGAGCTTCTGGTTATCGCCGCGGTCGCCCTGATCGTGGTGGGTCCCAAAGATCTGCCTGTTCTTCTTCGCAAGCTTGGCCAGTTCGTCGGCAAGATCCGCGGCATGGCCGCCGAGTTCCGCGCCAGCTTCGACGAGATGGCTCGCCAGTCCGAACTGGACGACCTGCGTCGCGAGGTCGAGGCCATGCGCGCCGGCCAGTACGCCAACCCGATCCGGGACGCCGTCGACCAGGCCAAGGACGCCACCGTCGATCAGGTCTTCGCCGACATCGACGCCGAGCTGAACAGCGGCGCCGTCCAGGCGCATCCCTACGCCGCGCACAATCCCGAGCCGGTGGTCGAGCCCGAGGCGGCCGCCGCCGTCGAGGCTCCGGCCAAGCCGGCCCGCAAGCGCGCGGCCCCGAAGGCTTCCGCGCCCGTCGCCGAACCGACCGTCGAGATCGTCTCCAAGAAGCCGCGCGCCAAGGCCGCCTCCAAGGACGTCGGCGTCGTCGCCAAGGCTCCGGCCAAGAAGGCGGCCGCTCCCAAGGCGGCTAAGGCCGTCGCCGCCGGCGGAGCCGCCGCCGCGACCGTCAAGCCGCCGCGCAAGCGCACCACCAAGACCGCCGCTTCCAGCTCGGACATCGTCTCGTGACCAACTCGCTCGGATACGATCCCGAAGACGAGATCGAGGCCTCGCGCGCCCCGCTGCTCGAGCACCTGACCGAACTGCGCTCGCGCCTGATCGTCTGCGTCGCGGCGCTGTTCGTCGGTTTCGGCGTCTGCTTCTTCTTCGCTGACCAGATCTTCATTTTCCTGGTGAAGCCCTTCACCGTCGGGCAGCAACTGCTGGCCGCGCAGCACTCGGGCGGCAAGCACGGTCCGTTCGACCTGTTGCTGGCGCTGGTAGGGTTGAAGGACATCCCGATGGGGCAGGGCAAGGCGCTCGACCTCGTCTACACGGCGGCGCTCGAGTTCTTCTTCACCAAGATCAAGCTCGCCGGTTTCGGCGCCGTG
>JASGDR010000411.1:0-11893 GCA_047607095.1 Caulobacter sp. | reverse complement strand
GGCTGAAGTCGGTGGCCAACCGCCGCGAGGAGCTGCGCCGCCGTTCGCGCGCGGCCCTGGCCAACAAGGGCGCCGGCGGCGGCGGCCTGCGCCACGCCGACGAGGGTCTTTACAAGACCATCGTCGACCGGCTGCAGCTGTCGAAGCTGCTGGAGGACCCCAAGGTCGTCGACAAGCTGGCCCAGGCCGGCTTCCGCGGCCCCAAGCCGGTGTCGACCTTCTATTTCTTCCGCTTCGTGATGCCGTTCGCCTTCGCCCTGCTGGCGGCGGTCTACATCTTCGGCGTCAACGGCTTCGGCCTGCAGACCATGCAGAAGCTGGCCCTGTGCGTGGGCGCCCTGACCATCGGCTACTACGCGCCCAACCTCTACATCCAGAACATCGCCCAGAAGCGCCGCGAGTCGATCGTCGGCGCCTTTCCCGACGCGCTCGATCTGCTGCTGATCTGCGTCGAGAGCGGCATGTCGATCGAGGCGGCGATCCAGAAGGTGGGCAACGAGGTCGGCGCCAGCTCGATGGAGCTGGCCGAGGAGCTTTCCCTGCTTACGGCCGAGCTTTCCTATCTGCCCGACCGCCGCCTGGCCTACGAGGGCCTGGCCCGCCGCACCAACCATCCGGGCATCAAGTCGGTGGCCACCGCCATGATCCAGGCCGAGCGCTACGGCACGCCGCTGGGCGCGGCCCTGCGCGTCATGGCCAAGGAAAACCGCGAGCTGCGCCTGTCGGCCGCCGAAAAGAAGGCCGCCAGCCTGCCGCCGAAACTGACCGTGCCGATGATCGTGTTCTTCCTGCCGGTGCTGTTCATCGTCATCCTGGGCCCGGCGATCATCAAGATCTCCGACCTGATGGCCAAGAAGCCGATCGGCTGACGCGCGCTCAGGCGTCGCGCAGCAGGAATTCCGCCCGCGCGCGCACGCCGCCGCTGGGGTCGCCCAGCAGAGAGCGGGCGATGTCGGCGGCGTCGGCCATGTCGGCCCGGCGCGCTTCGAGCGCGTCGACGGCGACCTTGCGCACCAGGGCGAAGCGGTCGGCCGCTCCGGCGCGGATCAGGGCCGCCGCGTCCGGCGTGATCGTCAGCGGGCGCTCCTCGGTCAGCACGATCCGCCGCCGCACGCCGTAGGACTTGTCGATCCATAGCCAGCCGTGGCCGACGGGCCACCGGGCCCGGCCTCGGAGCAGGGTTTCCAGCGCCGCGGCGCGGATGGCCGGGATGCGGGCCCGGGCGGCCAGGGTCGGCAGATGCGCGTCCATGGCCGGGAACCGCTGCATCGCCTGCAGGATGGCGCGCCCGGGGCCGGAGGTCATGGTTTCCAGGTCGCGGGCCACATGGGCGGCGACGTCGGCGCGGCCGAGGGCGGCGTCCAGCACGACCGCCTCGTCGGTCCAGCGGGACCAGGCGTACCGTCGGGGCAGCAGATAGGCCGCCGCCTCGGCGATCGCTTCCGGCGCCGCATGCGGGAGTAGCCGGCGCGCCGCGGTCTCGGCCGCGTGGCGCACCTGCGGAACCCAGTCGTTCAGCCGCACCACGACGGCCAGGAACTCCAGCCGCGTCCGGGGCGGATGGGGCAGGCTTTCCAGCGCGGCCTGGCGCAGATGGCCGTCGGGATCGAAGGCCAGAAGCCAGGCCGTGTCCGGCCGTCGGCGCAGCAGCCGCCGGCCGTGGTCGCGACGGACGTCCGTCAGGTCGAGGGCATCGCGGCTGTATTCACGGCCGACGTCCACGAGCCGGTCGGGCGGTTGGACGGCCAGATGCTTCAGGAACGCCGCGATCCGGTCGCTTTCGTTCCAGGACGTCGGCTCAGACGGCCGCGGCGAGGTCGCGCGCGCGGCGAAACGTTCGATTACAGCCCTCAGCCAACGCATTGCGCCGTCCCCCTTCGGGCGCAGCGGTGAAGGAAAAGGAGCCGTCGCGCAACCCTGGCGCGGCGCCGGCGGGAGCGGCCGCCAGCTTGATGCTCACTCCGCCGCGCGCGTCTCCGGTTCGGCGCGGGCGGCGCCGGCCAGGAAGGCCGCGTGCGTCGGCAGCGATCCGGCCGTGCGGGCGGCGATGGTCGCCAGGTCGCCCAGCCAGTCGTCGATCCGGTCGGGCGCCGCCGCCGCCGTCAGCGGATGCCCCGCCGCCGGAACCAGGCCCTGGCCCAGCAGCACCTGGATCCAGCTGCCGTCCTTGAATAGGTCGTCCTCGCGGCTGAACACCCGGCCGGGGCCGGTGAACAGCGCCAGCCGTGCGGCCAGGGTCTCGGGGATCTCCATCGCCTTGCGGCTGGCCCAGAACGGCGTGTCGTCGCGCTCGGTGGCCTTGTAGTGCAGCACCAGGAAGTCGCGGATGCAGGCGTACTCGTCGGCGGTCTGGCGGTTGAATTCGGCGGTCAGGGCCGGGTCGAACCCCCGGTCGGGAAACAGCGCCAGCAGCCGCGCCAGCCCCGACTGGACGAGATGGATGCTGGTCGACTCCAGAGGCTCCATGAAGCCGGCGGCCAGGCCCAGAGCCACGACGTTGCGGTTCCAGAACGCCTTGCGGCGGCCGGTGACGAAGGTCAGCAGGCGCGGATCGGCCAGGGGCTCGCCTTCCAGGTTGTCCATCAGCAGCCGGGCGGCGGTCTCCTTGTCTGTCCAGGCGCTGGAGAAGACGTGGCCGTTGCCGGTGCGGTGCTGCAGGGGGATGCGCCACTGCCAGCCGGCGTCGCGGGCCCAGGCGCGGGTGTAGGGAACCGGCGGGGCGGGATCGCGGCTGGGGACTGCCCAGGCGCTGTCCATCGGCAGCCAGCGGCTCCAGTCCTCGTAGCCGGTCTTCAGGGCCTGCTCGATCAGCAGGCCCCGGAAGCCCGAGCAGTCGACGAACAGCTCGCCCTCGACGCGGCGGCCGTCCTGCAGCACGACGGCCCGCACGAAACCGCTGTCGGGGTCGAGGTCGGTCTCGACCACCCGGCCCTCGATGCGCCGCACGCCCTGGCGTTCGGCGTGGGCGCGCAGATGGCGGGCGTAGAGCACGGCGTCGAAGTGGAAGGCCCAGGTCAGGGGCTCGTCGCCGCCTCCCGGTTGGCGGCCGAAGCGGCCCGCGCGGGCGGCCAGGGTGTTGGCCGACCAGGCCCAGAAGTCCTCGCCGACGGTTCCGCGACGGCGGGCGTCCAGCCACCAGTGATGGAACGGCGTCACCCCCAGCGAGCGGCCGACCGGGCCGAAGGCGTGCATGTAGCGATGGCCGCGCCGCCGCCAGTCGACGAACTCGATGCCGAGCTTGATGGTCCCTTGCGTCGCCCGCAGGAAGGCGTCCTCGTCGAGGCCGATGAAGGCGTTGAACAGGCGCAGCTGCGGGATCGAGGCCTCGCCGACCCCCACCGTGCCGATCTCCTCGGACTCGACCAGCCGGATCTTCGCCGACGGCCCAAGCGCCCTGGCCAGCAGGGCCGCGCTCATCCAGCCGGCCGTGCCGCCGCCGACGACGACCAGTTCGCGGATCGGTTCCGAGGTCATGGCCTGCTCCCTCTGTTCCCGGCGCCCGGAGGCCCTCTCGCGGGGCGCTTGCGGATGGTCGCCGTCTCTACAAAAAGAAAAACCCCTGTCGGCGCAGGAAGCCGACAGGGGTCGCAGGACGCGGGGGAAGGTCGCGCCTTAGAACTTGTAGGCGACGCCGAACATGTAGGTCGTGCCGTACTTCTGGTAGTCGATGGTCCGGCGCTTATCGCCGTTCTCGTAGGTCTTGAACGGCTCGTCGGTGATGTTGTTGGCCTGCAGCATCAGCGAGAGGCCTTCCATCGGACCATCGCGGAACTCGTAGCCGATCTGGGCGTCGAGCACCGACTCGGCGTCCACCGTGCGGTAGATGCGGGCGGCCGACAGACCGGCGACCTCGCCTAGGAACTTGCCGCGATAGCGGTTGCTGATCCGGGCGTTGAAGCCGTTGTTCTCGTAATAGAACGTGGTGTTGACCACCTTCTTCGACAGGCCGGGCATGTCGATCGGGTCCGCGCCGTCCTCCAGCTTCACTTCGCTGTCGGTCAGCGAGGCGCTGAACTGCAGGCCGAAGTGGCGCAGCGGATCCCACAGCAGGTCGCCCTGCAGCGAGGTCGAGAACTCGGCCCCGCGGATATAGCCGCCCTTGCCGTTGTCGGGACCGGTGACCAGGCCGATCGTGGTGCCCAGCGCGGCCTGCTGGGCCGGGGTCAGCAGGTAGGTGAAGGCCGCGAAGTCCTTGTAGCTCGACGCGTTCGAGTTCACGTAGTTCGACAGCTTCTTGTAGTAGGCGGCGACCGACACGTACGCCGAGCGGCCGAAGTACTTCTCCAGCGAGACGTCGATCCCGTCGGAGATGTAGGGGCGCAGGCGCGGGTTGCCGCCGTTGGCGCTGAAGTACGACTGGCTCGGGTTGGTCGAGGTCAGGTAGGCCGGATTGTAGTTGAACGACTGGCTGGCGCGCAGTTCGTCCATCCGGGCGCGGGCCAGGGTGCGGGCCAGGCCGACGCGCAGCTTGGTGTCGTTCCGCAGGTCGAAGATCAGGTTCACGCTGGGCAGGACGTAGGTGTACTTGTCGCCGTCGTCGGTGGTCAGCGGGTTGTCGACGTCGTCCGGGTTCACCGCGGTGCCGCGCGAGAACTGGTCGGTATAGACCACCTGCAGGCCCGCGTTGCCGGTCACCGGGATCGAGCCGAGCGTGCTGTCGAGGCCCAGCTTCACATAGGCCAGGTGCACCTCTTCGCGCACGTCCCAGTTCCGGGTCTGCACGGCCGGGTTCTGGTCGGCGATCAGCGTGTAGTAGCCGTTGTTCAGCAGGTACATCGGATCGTAGGCGAGCATGCCCTTGATGCCGATCATGTCGAGGCTGACCGTGCCGATGATGGCGGCGGTCGGGATGGCGCGGCTGGTCGGGGCGCCGTCGGCGATGCGGCCGCCGAAGGTCAGGAAGCTTTCGTGCACTTCCTTGGACTTCTCGCGCAGGCTGCCGTTGTAGGCGACCTCGACGCTGCTTATCGGGCCCCACGACAGGTCGCGCTTGGCCGACAGCTTGATGGCCTTCAGCTCGTCCTCGATCGCCGGGGTGTTGTAGAAGCCGGCCTGGGTCAGGCCGCCGCCGGCGGCGCCCGCGCCCCACCCTTGCGGGTCGGTCAGCACGATCTGCGAGGCGTCGGTGTAGTCCAGCGTCGAGCTGAACATGGTGCCCGCGCCGGGGGTGGTGGTGAAGCTCAGGGTGTCGGTCGCGCCCGAGCCGCTGGGGCCGGTGCCCGAGTAGGACTCGAAGATCACGTCCTTGCGCTTGGCGTGCGACCAGGAGAGGTCGGCCGTCGCCGTCCAGCCGTTGTCGAACTCGTAGGCGGTGTTCCAGCCCAGCGAGCCGAGCTTGGCGTCGCGGGTGTTGAGGTCGTTGCGCATCACGCCCTTGACGCCGGTATAGACGCCCGAGGTGACGAAGCCGTCGGTGACGGTGTAGCCCGGCTGCAGCGAGGCCGAGCTCCAGTAGAGCGGCAGCTCGATGCCGCGCAGGATCTGCTTTTCCTTGAACTCGGAATAGTAGACGTCGAGCGCGCTGTGGAACTTGTCGGTCGGCTTGTACTCGAGCACGCCGATGACGCCGGTGCGCTTGAGGTTGTTGGACTGGACGTAGGGCTTGGCGCCGCCGATCACCAGCGCGCCGTCCGAGGTGGTCGGATAGCCCCAGGCGTTGAAGCGGCGGCTCTGGGTCGGCGACGAGATGTACGAGGCCGAGATCGCCACGCCGATGGTGTCGTCGGCGAACTGGTCGACATAGGTGGCGCTGAGGCGGCGGCCCGAACCCTTGGCGTCCGGGTTCAGCTTCTTCTCGCCGTTCTTCTCGTAGCGGGCGTTGGCCGAGAGGACCTTCTTGCCGTAGTCGAGCGGTCGGATGGTGCGCAGGTCGACCGTGGCGGCCAGGCCCTGGCCCACCAGGCTGGCGTCGGGGGTCTTGTAGACCACCACGCCGCTGAGGATCTCCGACGGGTACTGGTCGAACTCGACGCCGCGGTTGTCGCCGGTCGAGACCTGCTCGCGGCCGTTCAGCAGCACGGTGTTGAAGTCGGGACCCAGGCCGCGGACCGAGATCTGCTGGGCGCGGCCGTCGAGGCGCTGGGCGGTCAGGCCGGGCAGGCGGGCCAGGGATTCGGCGATCGAGGTGTCGGGCAGCTTGCCGATATCTTCGGCCGAGACGGTTTCGACGATCGAGGTCGAGGCCTTCTTCAGGGCGATCGAGTTCTCGATCGAGGCCCGGATGCCGGTGACGGTGATCTCTTCGACGGCGTTGTCTTCGGTGGTCTGGCCGGCGGCCGGAGCCGTGGCTTGGGCGTGGGCGGCGCCGGCGACGACCAGCAGCGCCAGGCTGGTTGCGGCCCCGCTCATCAGCGCCGCGCGGCGCAGCTTGAATCGGATGTCCATGAACTTCCCTCCCGCGAGTGGTGTCCGCGCGGTTCTTCCGCGCCGTGTTGCGCAAATTACTGCAAACGAGTTCCGGTTTTTGCAACTGAAAAATGGACGGATTGTCATGTTCCCCGACCTTGGGGATCGCTTTCGGCCGATTTCGCAGGATTTTTGCGGCTATTTCGCCACAGTGCGACAGGGCTTACGGCCATGCTCGCGGGGCGAATGGATTGACAGCATGTCATCGGCTTTGCAAATCTATGCAAAATCGATCTCGCGGCGTCGCCGCTGACGGTCGTGACGCTAGGGATGGAGGCGAGGGGGATGGACACCCGCAATCGGTGGGGGCGGCTGGCGACCGCGCTCGGCTGCGCCGGCCTCGCCGCGAGCGCCGTCCCGGCCCTTTCGGCGTCCCCGGCGGCGTCCCCGGCCGCGCCCGTCCCGGAGGCCTTCCGCGACCGTCCTCCGCAGGACGAGGTGATCTATTTCGTGCTGCCCGACCGCTTCGCCAACGGCGACCCGGCCAACGACCGCGGCGGCCTGAAGGGCGCCGATTCTCCCGAGGGGCGCCTGGTCACCGGCTACGACCCGACCGACAAGGGCTTTTTCCACGGCGGCGACTTCAAGGGCCTGACGGGAAAGCTCGACTACATCCAGGGGCTGGGCGCGACCGCGATCTGGCTGGCGCCGATCTTCGTCAACAAGCCGGTGCAGGGGCCCAAGGGCCAGGAAAGCGCCGCCTATCACGGCTACTGGATCACCGACTTCACCGACGTCGATCCGCACCTGGGAACCCGGGCCGAGTTCAAGGCCCTGGTCGAGGCGGCCCATGCGCGGGGGATGAAGGTCTATCTCGACATCGTCATCAACCACACGGCCGACGTCATCAGGCTGAAGGAGTGCGAGGGGCGGCGCTGCGACTACCGCGGCAAGGCCGACTATCCCGTCACGCGCCGGGGAGGGGTCTCGGGCGAGGCGATCAACGCCGGCTTCGCGGGCGACGCCGACGGCTCGGAAGCCAATTTCGCCAGGCTGACCCGGCCCGACTTCGCCTACACGCCCTACGTCCCGGCGGGCGAGGCCCACGTCAAGAAGCCCGACTGGCTGAACGACCCGATCTATTATCATAACCGGGGCGAGAGCGATTTCGTCGGCGAGAGCTCGCTCTACGGCGACTTCTCCGGGCTCGACGATCTCTATACCGAGCATCCGCGCGTCATCGCCGGCTTCATCGACATCTACGGCGCCTGGATCGACGAGTTCGGGATCGACGGCTTCCGGGTCGACACCGCCCGCCACGTGAACCCGCGGTTCTGGCGCGCCTTCGTGCCGGCCATGATCGAGCGGGCGAAGAAGCGGGGGATCCCCAACTTCCACATCTTCGCCGAGGTGGCCGATCCCGATCCGGTGGTCCTGGCCCGCTCGACCGTGGTCGACGGCTTTCCGGCTCCCCTGGACTTCGCCTTCCAGAAGGCGGCGGCCGAGGCCGTGGCCGGCAAGGGCGGAACCGACGGCCTGGCCCGGGTCTATGCGGCCGACGCCCTCTATCGCGGCGGAGAGGCGGCCGGGCTGCAGATCCCGACCTTCCTGGGCAACCACGACATGGGCCGGTTCGGCCGCCGCCTGCTGAAGGACAATCCCGACGCATCCGACGCCGAGCTTCTCCAGCGCGACGTGCTGGCCCACGCCATGCTGATGTTCCTGCGCGGCGCTCCGACGCTCTATTACGGCGACGAGCAGGGCTTCACCGGCGACGGCGACGACAAGGACGCCCGCGAGGACATGTTCTCCTCTCGGGTGGACGTCTACAACGACAACCGGATCATCGGCGGCAAGCCGGGCCCGGCCGACCGCTTCGATCCGGACGCGCCGCTCTATCGCGCCGTTTCCGGCATGGCCGAGGTCCGCGCCGCCGAGCCCGCCCTGCGCTCGGGCCGTCAGGTCGTGCGCGCCGCCGGACCCAAGCCCGGCCTGCTGGCCGTTTCCCGCATCCTTCAGGGCCGCGAGGCCCTGGTCCTGTTCAACACCGGCCTGCTTCCGGTGGAGGCCCGGGTCGAGGTCGAGACGACCTCGGCCGCGTGGCGCTCGGTCGTCGGCGCCTGCGCGCCGGCGGCCGCCGTCCCGGGCAGCTACCGCGTGACGATCGCGCCGCTCGACTACAAGATCTGCGTCTCGGAGGGCGCGCCACAGTGACCATCGAAAGCCTGGCGAACCCCGCCGCGTCCCCCGTTTCCGCAGCCGGCGCCGAGTGGTGGCGCGGCGCGGTGATCTATCAGGTCTATCCGCGCAGCTTCGCCGACTCCAACGACGACGGGGTGGGCGACCTGCCGGGGATCACCGCCCACCTCGAGCATGTCGCTTCGCTGGGCGTGGACGCGATCTGGCTGTCGCCGTTCTTCGCCTCGCCGATGAAGGACTTCGGCTACGACGTCTCGGACTATCGCGACGTCGATCCGATCTTCGGAACCCTGGCCGACTTCGACGCCCTGATCGAAAAGGCCCATCGCCTGGGCGTGAAGATCATCATCGACCTGGTCTTCTCCCACACCAGCGACGAGCACGCCTGGTTCGCCCAGAGTCGCGAAAGCCGTGATAATCCGTATGCGGACTGGTACGTGTGGGCCGACGCCAGGCCCGACGGTTCGCCGCCCAGCAACTGGCAGTCCGTCTTCGGCGGTCCGGCCTGGACCTGGGACGCCCGGCGCGGCCAGTACTACATGCACAACTTCCTGGCCTCGCAGCCGCAGCTGAACCTGCACAATCCCAAGGTTCAGGAGGCCCTGCTCGACGTCACCCGCTTCTGGCTGGAGCGCGGGGTCGACGGCTTCCGCTTCGACGCCATCAATTTCTCGATGCACGACCCGGCCCTGACCGACAATCCGCCCCTGCCGCCGGGCGGCAAGCGCACGCGGCCGTTCGACTTCCAGGACAAGATCCACAACCAGGGCCACCCGGACATCCCGAAGTTCCTTTCTCGGCTCCGGGCTTTGACCGACCAGTACGAGGGCCGCTTCTCGGTGGCCGAGATCGGCGGCGACCGGGCCGACGAGGAGATGAAGCGGTTCACGGCCGGCGAGGATCACCTCAACAGCGCCTACAGCTTCCTCTACCTCTATGCCGACGAGCTGCGCGAAGAGCTGGTGCGCGGCGGCGCGGCCGAGTGGCCCGGCGTCGAAGGCGAGGGCTGGCCGTCCTGGACCTTCTCCAACCACGACGCGCCGCGGGCGGTGTCGCGCTGGGCGCGGGGCCGCGACCGCAAGGCCTTCGCCGAGATGGCGCTGCTGCTGTTGATGACCCTGCGCGGCAACGTCTTCGTCTATCAGGGCGAGGAGCTGGGCCTGCCCCAGGCCCACGTGCCGTTCGAGCGGCTGGTCGATCCGGAGGCCATCGCCAACTGGCCCCAGACCCTGGGCCGCGACGGCGCCCGCACCCCGATCCCGTGGACGGCCGGGGCGGCCAACGCCGGCTTCTCCACCGTCGAGCCGTGGCTGCCGGTGGACCCCGCGCATCTTCCCTTGGCGGTGGATGCGCAGGAGGCCGATGCGGCCTCGACCCTGCACGTCGCCCGCCGGCTGATCAGTCTGCGTGCGCAGCATCCGGCCCTGAAGACCGGCGGCATGCATCTGGTCGACACCAACACCTCGCTCCTGGTGTTCGAGCGCGGCGAGGGCGATCAGGCCCTGCTGTGCGTGTTCAACATCGGCTTCGAGGCCGTGGCCTGGGACCTGCCGCAGGGCTGGGCCCTGGTCGACAGCGTTAACCTCGGCGCGCCGGGCGCCGTGCCGCCGCTGGGCGGCCTGCTGGCGAAGCGGGGCGCTGCGTGAAAGCCCTCCCCCTCGATGGGGGAGGGTTGGGTGGGGGTGGCCTGCTGCCTTGCCGGCTGAACCGCCGCGTCACCCCCATCCCCGACCCTTCCCCCATCGAGGGGGAAGGGGGATTTCTATCCCCCGCAGCTCTCGCGGATAATCAGGTCCGTCGGCACCCGCTCGGACCGGCTCGCCCCTTGTCCGCTGGCGTCCAGCAGCTTCGACACCATCAGCCGGCCGGCCTTGGCCGTGTCCTGCGAGATCGTCGACAAGGCCGGGCGCGAATAGCGGGCGAACGGTACGTCGTCGTAGCCGATCACCGAGACGTCCTGCGGCACAGAAAGCCCCGCGTGCTGCAGCGCCCGGACGGCGCCCAGCGCGATCAGGTCGGAGGCGGCCACGACGCCGTCGAACTTCACGCCGCGCTGAATGAGGCTGTCGATGCTGGCCTCGGCCGACTCCACCTCGAAGTGGGCCGGCACGATCAGGTCGGGGTCCACGCCCAGGCCGAACTGCTCGACCGCGTCGAGATAGCCGCGGTGGCGCTGCATGGCCTCGGGCGCCTCGGTGTCGCCCAGGAAGACGATGCGCTTGCGGCCCAGGCGCGCCAGGTGCAGCGTCGCGCGCCTGGCGCCCAGGGGATTGTCGGAGCCCACCGAGCAGTAGGCTTGGTCGGGCAGCTGCGCGCCCCACACCACGAAGCGGGCCTCGCTCTCGGCCAGGCGGTTGAAGGCGGTGTGCAGCCAAGACTGGCCCAGGAAGATCACCCCGTCGGCGCGGCTGGTGGTCATGGCCGCCGACAGGTCTTCGAAGCTGCCCGGGGCCACGTGGCTGACCAGGATGTCGCAGCCCCGCTCGCGGGCCGCTTCGCCGACGCCGGCGAACAGTTCGAGGAAGAACGGATCCGACAGGCGCCCTTCGCGATGCTGCGGGCGCGGCACGACGATGGCGATCGTGCCCTCGGCGCCGATCGGGCCGGCGGGCATGTAGCGGCGGAACGGATAGTCCATCTCGCGCGCCAGCTTCCAGATCAGCTGCTTGGTGCGCTGGTTGACGGCGGGGCTGTCGTTCAGCGCCCGCGAGGCGGTGGAGATCGAGACGCCGGCCATCCTGGCCAGGTCTTCCAGACGCGTCGCCCCCTTGCTCACCGTGTCCCGTCCCCGTGGTCCCGAGCGGCCGCGGCGTTGGCCGCAAAATTTGCCGCAAAAGTTTTCACTGACCTTCTTAACGCATCGCCCGCCGTGCTTGGCAAGTGCGGCCGGGCGAGGTTTCCAGGAGTAGAAGCATGATCCTGCGCCTTCTCGCCGCGGCCGCCCTGGCCCTGGCGGCTTCGCCCGCGCTGGCGGCGGTCACCGCGACCGCCGCCTCGCCCGACAAGGTGCTGAGCGTGTCGGTGACCACCGACAACGACGGCCAGCCGATCTACAGCGTCAGCCGCCTGGGCCGGCCGGTGATCGCCCCGTCGAAGCTGGGCTTCATCCTGGTCGACGCTCCCAAGCTGCAGCGCAATTTCGAGGTGACGGGCCAGCAGACCCGCAGCATCGACGAGACCTGGGACCTGCCCTGGGGCGAGCGCAAGTCGGTTCGAAACCGCTTCAACGAACTGCGCGTCACCCTGGTCGAGAAGACCCCGCTGCACCGCCGCCTCGACGTGGTGTTCCGCCTCTATGACGACGGCCTGGGCTTTCGCTACGAGTTTCCCGACCAGCCCAACCTCAAGG
>JASGDR010000410.1:0-9616 GCA_047607095.1 Caulobacter sp. | reverse complement strand
CTCCACGGTGCTGATCGACACCCCCAGGGCGTCGGCGATGGCCTGATGCCGCAGGCCGTCGATCCGGTAAAGCAGGAATATGTGCCGGGTGCGTTCGGGCAGGTCGGCCAGGGCGCGTCGCACCTGGGTCAGGGTCTCGCGGTCGATCAGGGTCTGTTCGGGCGTGGCCGGCGCCTGGGAGGCGGCGGCGTCCTCGATCTCGGGGACGGCCAGACGGCGCACCTGCTGGCGGCGGGCGCGGTCGCGGATCAGGTTGGCGGCGGTCTGGAAGAGGTAGGAGTCCAACCGCTCGACGCCTTCCGGCGGGCGGCGCGCGAAACGCAGGAAGACCTCGTGCACCAGGTCGTCGACATCCGCCCCGCCGCCGACGCGCAGGGCGATGAAGCGACGCAGCACGCCCTCGTGCCGACGCACGATCTGGTCGATGTCGTCCGACCGGACCTGGCCGAGCGCGACCGGGCCGAAGGCCGCCTGACTCAAACTCGATTGTCCGGACACCCCATTCTCCCGCTGCCGGGAGGTCCGGCTAAGCGAACTTGGCCGCCTGGCGATGACCGAACCATCCCAGACCCGGCAGTTTCCCGCCAGCGCCGCCGATTTGATCAGAAGGCGCTCAATTTGCGAACAGTCGGATCAGGCGCGCGCCCCGGCGCCGAACCACGAAAAAAGTCGTAAGGGGAAGCGCCCCTCGCCCGTCTTGCGGCCCGGAACCGAGCTTACGGCCGGTCCTCAACGAAGGGGATAAACTTGAACCGCACCGCTCTCTGCACGCTCCGTCGCGCGGCCCTGGCCACCAGCGCGCTCGCCAGCCTGATCGCCGCAGGCGCCCACGCCCAGGAAGCCGTCCAGCCCGATGTCGCCGTCGACGAGATCATCGTCACCGCCCTGAAGCGCTCGACCAGCCTGCAGGAGACGCCGCTCAGCATCTCGGCCGTCGGCGAGACCCAGCTGAGCCGCATCGGCGCGACCGGCATCAACGACTATTTCCGCCAGGTGCCGAACCTGGCGCTGGACGGCGGCACGCCGTCGAACCGCCGCATCACCCTGCGCGGCGTGCGCAGCGCCGGCGAGGCGACCACCGGCCTCTACTACGACGAAACCCCGCTGACCGGCCCGACCGGCACCACCCAGGACGCCGGCTCGACCACGCCGGACGTCAACCTGTTCGACGTTCAGCGTGTCGAGGTGCTGCGCGGCCCGCAAGGCACCCTCTACGGCTCGGGCTCGATGGGCGGCACGCTGCGGGTGATCTTCAACAAGGCCGACACCAGCGAATACGCCGGCGCGGTCGAGGCCCAGGCGACCACCACCAAGAGCGGTGAAGGCGGCTTCTACGGCAAGGGCATGGTCAACGTGCCGCTGATCCAGGACAAGCTGGGCGCGCGCCTGGTGCTGTATCGCGAAGAGCGCGGCGGCTATGTCGACAGCGTCGCGCTGAACAAGAAGGACATCAACGGCTCGACCTCCAGCGGCGGCCGCCTGATGCTGACCTACACCCCGACCGAGGACCTGACGCTGCGCGCCACCGCGGCGTTCCAGAACGAGGAAGTGGACGGCCAGTCGAGCTGGTCGGCGGCCGCCGGCCGCTACCAGTCCGACCGCAAGACCATCGCCCAGAGCAACTCCAAGCTGGCGCTGTACAACGTCACCGCCGAGTGGGACCTGCACTTCGCGACGCTGACGGCGACCTCGTCCTACTACAAGTGGAAGATGCTGCGGAACAGCGACTGGACCAACAACATCACCAACAACCGCACCAGCAGCGCCGCCTGCGGCCGCTATTTCGGTCTGTCCGGCACGACCTGCACCAGCGCCCAGCTTTCCCAGTACACCGCCTGGGCGGACTCGCGCGGTCCGGCCGTCTCCTGGCAGCCGATGAGCCTGGAGACCTGGACCCATGAAGTGCGGATGAACGGCAGCCTGTTCGAGGACAAGCTCGATTGGACCGGCGGCGTCTACTACGAGACCCGCAAGGACCACGTCGACAGCATCCAGACCCGCGCCGACGCCACGACCGGCATGGCGATCCTGCCGTTCGACGCCCTGGGCGCGCGCTACATCGACAACGACGTCAAGCAGACCGCCTTCTTCGGCGAGCTGTCCTACCACGTGACCGACGCCCTGACCGTGACCGGCGGCGCCCGCCGCTTCGACTACGACAAGACCGTCTCGGGCGCGGTGACGATCGGCAACGTCATCTCCAACTCGCCGGTCACCGCCTTCAGCCAGGTGGACGCCAGCGCCAAGGGCTGGGTCGAGCGCGTCAACGTCAACTACGAGTTCAGCAAGTCGCTGATGGTCTACGCTCAGGCCTCCAAGGGCTTCCGCCCCGGCGGCGCCAACAACATCCCGGGCCTCAGCACCGGCCTGGTGGCCTTCCAGCCCGACAGCCTGTGGAACTACGAAGCGGGCGTGAAGAGCGACTGGTTCGACCGTCGCCTGACCGTGAACCTGTCGGCCTACCAGATCGACTGGGACAACATCCAGGTGCAGGCCCAGGCGAACGTCGGCGCCAACTTCTACATCATCACCAACGCCGGCGCGGCCCGCATCCGCGGCCTGGAACTGGAGACCACCCTGCGGCCGATGACCGGCCTGACCCTGAGCAGCGCCATCGGCGTGTCGGACGCCAAGCTGACCGAGGACATGACCAACTCGTCGGTGACGGTGTCGGGCTCGACCGGCCTGGCCGGCGACCGCCTGCCCTTCGTGCCGAAGTTCAGCGGCTCGCTGAACGCCGACTACACCTGGCCTGTGGCCGACGGCATGAACGGCCTCGTCCACCTCGACGCCAGCTACACCGGCGGCACGGCCTCGCAGTTCCGCCCGACCTACGCCTACTACGAGAAGGTCCCGGCCTACACGGTCGTGGGCGCTCGCGTCGGCGTCGAGGGCGAGGGCTGGGGCGCCTACGCCTTCGCCCAGAACCTGACCAACTCGGTCGGCCCGGTCTCGATCACCTCGGCCGCCGGCGCGCTGGACCAGGTCGTCAGCCTGACGCCCCGCACCCTGGGCGTGATGGTCCGCCGCACCTTCTGATCCCCCGTCATCGGTACAGAGATTATCCCATGAAGCATCGCATGATCCCGGCCGCTCTCGCGGCCGTCCTCTGCACCGGGGCCGCAAACGCGGCCCTGGCCCAGACGCCCGCCCAAACACCGGCCAAACCGGCGGCCCAGGTCGACTTCGGCAACGTCCGTCCGCCGGCCCCGACCTCGCCCTACGTCAAGCAGGCCAAGGCCCTGATGGCGACCAAGGGTTTCAAGACGGCCAAGGCGACCCTCGAAGCCGGCTACGACCAGACCGTGGCCGACATCGTCACCCTGACCGAAATCCCCGCCCCGCCCTTCGGCGAGGCCGAGAAGGGTAAGGCCTATCTGGCCATGTTGGCCAAGGAGGGCCTGACCGAGCTGGAGACCGACGCGGCCGGCAACGTCATGGGCCTGCGCAAGGGCACGGGCGGCGGCGGCCTGCTGGTGGTGGCCGCCCACCTCGACACCGTGTTCCCGGCCGGCACCGACACCAAGGTCCGTCGCGACGGCGACAAGCTGTACGCCCCCGGCATCGGCGACGACACCGTGGGCCTGGGCTCGATCCTGGCCATCCTGCGCGCCATCAACGCCGCCGGCATCCAGACCAAGAGCGACATCCTGTTCGTCGGCGACGTGGGCGAGGAAGGCCCCGGCGACCTGCGCGGCATGAAGGAGCTGTTCCTCAAGGGCCGCTACAAGGACAAGATCGACGCCTTCATCTCGCTGGAGCCCAGCGGCCCCACCGTGATCGTCAACGGCGGCGTCGGGTCCAAGCGCTACAAGACCACCTTCAAGGGTCCGGGCGGCCACAGCATGGGCGACTTCGGCACGGTGAACCCGGCCTACGCCCTGGCCGACGCGGCCCGGCAGTTCGGCCAGCTGAAGGTCCCCGCCGATCCGCGCACCGTCTACAACGTCGGCCTGCTGGAAGGCGGCACCTCGGTCAACTCGATCCCGTTCGCGGTGTCGATGACCGTCGACATGCGCTCGGTCGGCAAGGACGAGCTGAAGGCCGTCGAGGACGCCTACCTGGCCATCCTGCCCAAGGCCGTCGAGGCCGAGAACGCCGCCCGCTCGACCAAGCGCGGCGTGATCAGCCTGGACAACAAGCTGGTCGGCGACCGGCCGGTGGGCGAGACGGCGATCACCACGCCGTTCGTGCAGCAGCTGGCCGCCGTCGGCGACGCCCTGGGCAAGCCGATGGGCTATGTGGCGGGCTCGACCGACGCCAACATCCCGATGAGCCTGGGCAAGCCGGCGGTGACGCTGGGCGCGGGCTTCGTAACCTTCCGCGGCCACTCGCTGGAAGAAGGCATGGAGGTCAACAAGGACCGCGACGTCGAGAGCATCGCCACCACCATGGCCCAGATCCTGATGGTCGCCGGCGCGCACTAGCCAGGTCGGACGTCCGGCGGCGGCCCGCGCCGCCGGACGCCTCACGCCGCAGCCCCAGTAATTCTGATCCCGCCTGAAGATAAGGCGGCGGGACGCCTGAAATCCCAAGCAAGATCACCGCCGTTGAACGGCTCGAATACGGCTCATGAGAAGAGCTGATTTTTCCGACTTCATGCCCGTCGCTAAGGCTGCGACGACAACATGGAGGCGATCATGACCAAGGACGCGAAGCGCCAACTGAAGCTCGGCGCGATCCTGGCCGGCGTGGGCACGGACCATACCCGCTGGCGCGATCCTGACCTGGCCGGCGACGCCAGCATCGACATCGGCTGGTACATCGAGAACGCGAGGCTGGCCGAGGCGGCCAAGTTCGACCTGGTGTTCATCGTCGACAGCCCGTTCATCACTCCCGACACCGCGCCGCACTTCCTCAACCGGCTGGAGCCGCTGACCCTGCTCTCGGCGGTGGCGGTCTCGACGTCGAAGATCGGCCTCGTCGGCACCCTGACCACCTCGTACTGGGAGCCCTACAACGTGGCTCGCCAGTTCGGCTCGCTGGACCACATCAGCAAGGGCCGCGCCGGCTGGAACGTGGTGACCACGGGCCTCGAGGGCGCTTCGCGCAACTACGGCCGCGACGAGCACTTCGACCACGCGGTGCGCTATGAGCGGGCCGGCGAGTTCGTCGACGTCGTGCAGGGCCTGTGGGACAGCTACGAGGACGACGCCTTCCCGCGCGACAAGGAAGCCGGGATCTTCCTCGACAAGACCAAGCAGCACGCGCTGAACCACAAGGGCAAGCACTTCTCGGTGGCCGGGCCGCTGGCGCTGAGCCGTTCGCGGCAGGGCCAGCCGGTGATCTTCCAGGCCGGGGTCAGCGGCGCGGGCCGCGATCTGGGCGCGCGCATCGCCGAGGGCGTGTTCGCCGGCGTCGACACCTTCGAGGACGCGGTGGAATACTACGCCGACCTCAAGGCCCGCGCGGCGGCGCAGGGCCGCGACCCCGACCACATCAGCGTGCTGCCGGGCATCGCCCCGATCATCGCCGACACCGACGAGGAAGCCCAGGCCATCGCCGAAGCCCGGGCCGGGAGCCGCGAAATCGACAAGCTGCTCGTCGAGCTCGGCCGCGCCTTCGGCTACCACGACTTCAAGCAGTATCCGCTGGATGGTCCGTTCCCGGACGTAAGCCAACTCAGCCTCAACAGCTACAAGGGCCACGCCGAGCGGATCGTCCGCACCGCCCAGGCCGAGAACCTGACGGTGCGCCAGACGGCCGAGCGCTTCGGCCGCTGGAAGGCCAACTTCGTCGGCTCGCCCCAGACCGTCGCCGACGAGATCGAGCGCTGGTTCGTCGGACGCGCCGTCGACGGCTTCATCTTCCACGTCACGGGTCCGAGCGACTTCGCCCGGTTCCGCGAGCAGGTCGTGCCGTTGCTGCAGGCCAAGGGCCTGTTCCGCACCGAGTACGAGCACGACACCCTGCGCGGCCATCTGGGACTGCCGGTTCCGGAGAACCGCTGGACCCGCGCGCCGGGCCGGATCGCGGCGGAATAGCCATGGCCGACGACGTCGCTTCGCCGAGCCTGAAGGCCGGGCCCGCTGTTCTCGCCTCGCGGCCGGACATCGACCTGGCCGAAGGGCTTGATGTGCTGGCGTTCATCCTCGAACAGATCGCGCTGGACGTCGCCGATGCGCCCTGGCCGGTCGCCAGGGTCGCGGAGGCGAGCGCGGCCTAGCCCCAGAACACCTCCCTGCGGCCCATGGCCCAGCGACGGCGGGCCATGTCGAGATAGAGCCAGATCCCGGTGACGCAGAGGGTCAGCAGGGAAAGCCCCGTCGCCAGGATCAGCAGCTTGCCGGCCAGGCCGCCGATCGCGCCGGAATGGAAGCGCTGCAGCAGGGTGTTGAGCCGCGCGGCGGCCTGGGCCTCGGCCGCGCCCTTGACCCGGGCGCCGCTGATCGCGTCGATCGTGATCCGCTCGGCGTGCTGGCCCGATCCCAGAGCGACGTCGGCCAGGGCCTTTCCATCCCGTTCGTAGAGGCGGATCTCCGCGCCGGTCAGCGGCGCGTCGGGCAGCAGGTCGGCGGCCGCGCGCAGGGCCGTGGCGGTCATGCGCTCGACGTGCTCCGGCGAGGGGATCGGACGGTCGGCCGCGCGCTGCGCGTCGCCGCGGACCACGCCGCCCTGCCCCCCTCCGCTTCCGAACACGGCCGGATTGACGAACTCGTTGACGGCGATGATCGAACCGGTGACGACGAGATAGGCCACGAAGAGCATCGCTCCCGTGCCGACCCAGCGATGGATGGTCTTGGCGAGCATGGCGGTCAGGCCTTCCAGAACAGGCCGGCCCGTCCGAGGCGCCGGCGCTTGAGCAGCAGGTCGACGTACATCCAGACGCCGCTGACGGTCAGGAACAGGAAGCTCAGCGCCCCCAGCACGCTGAGAAACTGGCCGGGCAGGCCAAGGATGTTTCCCCGGTGCAGGCGCTCGAGCAGCACATGCAGCTTGATGCGGAACTGCAGGTAGGCGCCGGGCGGGCGGCGGGGCGGTTCGGCGAGCAGGCGGGTCGTCTCTGTCCCCTTCGAAGCCTGCGCCGCCAGCAGGCGCGGCGCGCCCTCGGCCTGGCCGACCTTGACCACGACCTCGGTCGGCGAAGCGGCGGCCGCCGCCGCCCGACGCGCGGCGTCCGACGCCAGGACCGCCATGGCTTCGAGCGGCAGCTCGGCCTGCGGCGGCGGCGGCGGGAAATGCGGCTCGGTCAGCAGATCGAGCATCAAGGCAAGGCCCGTGACCGCGATCCAGGTCAGAACCAGCATGGCCCCGGCGGCGATCCAGCGGTGATAGGTGCGCAGGCGCGCGACCAACGGCTTCTTCACTCGGCCTCCCTTCGTCTCGTCTTCTCGTTCTCGCCCCGAACGGCCTAGCCGCCGTCGGAGATCACCGTGCCCCCGTCGGCGACCAGCACCTGGCCGGTGACGAAGCTGGAGGCCGGAGCGGCCAGGAACAGCGCCGCCGCGGCGATCTCAGCCGGCTGGGCCACCCGTCGCAAGGGCGTTGCGGCCAGCCGCTTCTCGGCGGCCTCGGGGCTGGACAGAATGGCCGAGGCCCAACTGGTCGCGGTCAGGCCGGGGGCGAGCGCGTTGCAACGCACGCCGGCCGGACCGAACTCGACGGCGAGGTTGCGCGCCAGCTGCATCAGAGCCGCCTTGGTCAGGCCGTAGACGCCCAGGGCGCGATTGCCGCGCAGGCCGGCGATCGACGCGGTCAGCACGATCGAGCCCCCTCCCCGTGTCGCCATGGCCGGGGCGACCAGCGAGCAGAGGCGCACGGCGTGGCGCAGGTTGATGTCGAACATCGCCTCGTAGACGGCCTCGGGCGCCGCCGTCAGCGAGCCCGCGTGCAGCGAGACCCCGGCGTTGCAGACCAGCACGTCGATCGGGCCGCAGCGTTCCTCGGCCTGCGTCACGAGCGCCGCCAGCTGTCCGGGATCGGCGACGTCGCAGACCACCGCCTCGACCGCCAGCCCCTCGCCCGCCAGCTCGGCCCTGGCCGCCGCGCAGTCGTCGACGCTTTCGCTGGAGATCACCACCCGTGCCCCGGCCTGGGCGAAGAGGCGCGCCATGGCCAGGCCGATCCCCCGGGTCGAACCGGTGATCAGGGCGGTCTTCCCCGCCAGGCCGAACAGGTCCTGAAGCTGCGTGCGCGCGGCCTGGGTCATCACGGCGCCTCGCCGCCGGCCTGATCGACCAGCACGAAAGCCACGCGGCAAGGCCCGCTCCCCCGATTGGACCAGGCATGGTTCGTGCCTCGCTGGACCACGACGTCGCCGGCCTTCAGCACCGTCTCCTCGCGATCCAGGATCAGCACCAGTTCACCCTCCAGCACGATGGCGTAGTCGATCGAGCAGGTGCGGTGCATCAGCGGATGCGGCGCGGCGGGGTCGAGCGCGGTCAGGGCGTGGGCGCCGCCGATCTCGGCGAACTGGGCCTGGGCCGCCTCGATGGTCATCGGCGCGGTCTCGGGCGGGATGTCCATGATGCGGATGCGCGTGCCGCGGGTCGGCGGCGCGAGGGTCAGGCGGTCCTCCGGCGTCGGTTCGCGAAAGGCCGCCCCCCAACTCGGATCCTCGGTGCGCCAGATCTCGTGGAACACCGGGCCGTCCGCGCCGATGCGGCGGGTCAGGGCCGGACCGGCGTCCTGATGCACCACCGAACGGCCCTGCGCGTCATGGCCGGTGACGACCCGGCGCGGCGGCGGTCGCGCGCTCATCCGTACTGGCTCTCGGGCGTGGTGGCGACGAGGCCGTCTAGGGCGTCGGCGACGATGATCTGGCAGGCCAGGCGCGAGGTCTCGCGGCGATGGTCGGAGAAATCCAGCAGGTCGGCCTCGCCGCCCTCGGGCGCGCCGACCAGCGCGAACCCGGCGTCGTCGAGATAGATGTGGCAGGTGCCGCAGGACAGCGCCCCGCCGCATTCGGCCACGACGCCCGGCACGTTGGCGCGCACGGCGGCCTCCATCAGCGAAGCGCCCGAGCGGGCCTCGATCTCGCGCCGCGTTCCGCTCGCGTCGATGAAGGTGATCCTCGGCATCGTCTCTCCCCCTGCCGGCGCTGCGGCCGGTTCTCGCGACCTTTGAAAGGCCGCGGGCGGCGAGCGGTCAAATCGCCTGATCCGATAGCTGGCGGCCGGGAAAGCGATGCCCGGCGCGCGCCGGGACGAGGCTAGGCTGGCGGCTCACCAAAACGAGGGAGACGAAACCATGAAGGTCGCCTTGCTGGGCGCCTCGGGCGCGGCCGGATCGAGGATCCTGAAGGAGCTGTCCGACCGAGGGCACACGGTCACGGCGCTGTCGCGCCATCCGGAAAAGACCCACGCCCTGCCCGGCGTCGCCGCCCGGGCGCTGGACGCCGCCGACATCGACGCGACGGCGCGGGCCCTGCGCGGCGCCGACGCCGTGGTCAGCGCCATCAAGTTCAAGATGGTGGATACCGCCGGCCTGATCGAGGCCGTGCGGCAGGCGGGCGTGAAGCGTTACGTGGTGGTCGGCGGCGCGGGCAGCCTGTGGGTTTCGCCCGGCGTGCGCGAGGTCGACGGGCCGGGCTTTCCCGAGCACGTGAAGCCCGAGGCGCGGGCCGGCTGGACCTTCCTGGAACAGCTGCGGGCCAGCGACCTGGAGTGGACGTTCT
>JASGDR010000409.1:0-3645 GCA_047607095.1 Caulobacter sp. | reverse complement strand
TCGCCGTCCAGCAGGTAGGTGTGGCGGCCCAGCGCGTGCAGGCGCTTTTCCACCAGATTGGCGATGGTCGACTTGCCCGCGCCCGACAGGCCGGTCAGCCACACCACGCGGCCGCGCTGGCTCTTCAGCGCCGCGCGCGAGGTCTTGGAGACGTCGGTGTGCTGCCAGTGGATGTTGTCGGCCCGGCGCAGGGCGAAGTTCAGCAGGCCCGCGCCGACGGTGCGGTTGCTGATCCGGTCGATCAGGATGAAGCCGCCCAGATCCCGGTTGTCGGCATAGGCCTCGAACGGGATGGCCTGGTCGAGCGAGATGTTGACGTGGGCGATCTCGTTGAGCTCCAGCCGCTTGGCGGCCGTGTGCTCCAGCGTGTTGACGTTCACCCGGTGCTTGATCTCGGTGACGCTGGCGCCGACGAGGCGCGCGCCGATCTTCAGCAGGTAGGAGCGGCCGGGCGGCAGGGGCTCGTCGTCCATCCAGACGAGCGTCGCCTCGAACTGGCCGGCGACGGCCGAGGGGCTGTCGGCGGCGACCAGCACGTCGCCTCTGGAGACGTCGACCTCGTCGGTCAGGGTGATGGTCACCGACTGGCCGGCGACGGCCTGGTCGAGATCGCCCGGCAGGGTGACGATGCGCGACACCCGGCTCTCGCGGCCCGAGGGCAGCACCTTGACCCGGTCGCCCGGCTTGACCACGCCCGAGGCCACCTGGCCCGAGAAGCCGCGGAAGTCGAGATTGGGGCGGTTGACCCACTGCACCGGCATGCGGAACGGCTGGGCCTGCAGGCTGTCCTCGACCTCGACGCTTTCCAGCCAGTCCATCAGGATCGGGCCGTCGAACCAAGGCGTGTGCTCGCTGCGCACGGCCATGTTGTCGCCGCCCAGGCCCGAGATCGGGATCGGGGTGAAGACGGTCAGGCCGATCTTCTCGGCGAAGGCGCGGTAGTCGGCGACGATGGCGTCGAAGGTCGCCTGGTCCCAGCCGACCAGGTCCATCTTGTTGACCGCCAGCACCACGTTGCGAATGCCGAGCAGAGACACGAGGTAGCTGTGGCGGCGCGTCTGGGTCAGCACGCCCTTGCGCGCGTCGATCAGGATCACGGCCGCGTCGGCGGTCGAGGCGCCGGTGACCATGTTGCGGGTGTACTGCTCGTGGCCGGGGGTGTCGGCGACGATGAACTTGCGCTTGTCGGTCGAGAAGAACCGGTAGGCGACGTCGATGGTGATGCCCTGCTCGCGCTCGGCGGCCAGGCCGTCGACCAGCAGGGCGAAGTCGATCGCCCCGCCTTGCGTGCCCACGCGCTTGGAGTCGGCCTCGAGGGCGGCCATCTGGTCCTCGAAGATCATCTTGCTGTCGTAGAGCAGCCGACCGATCAGGGTGGACTTGCCGTCGTCGACGCTGCCGCAGGTGATGAAGCGCAGCAGCGACTTGTTCTGGTGGGCCTCGAGATAGGCCTCGATGTCTTCGGCGATGAGGGCGGACTGGTGAGCCATCAGAAGTAGCCCTCCTGCTTCTTCTTCTCCATCGAGGCGGACTGGTCGTGGTCGATGACCCGGCCCTGGCGCTCGCTGGTGGTGGTCAGGAGCATCTCCTGGATGATCTCGGGCAGGGTCGAGGCGGTGCTCTCGACGGCGCCGGTCAGCGGGTAGCAGCCCAGGGTGCGGAAGCGGACGCTCTTGATCTGCGGCTCTTCACCCTCACGCAGGCGGAAGCGTTCGTCGTCGACCATGATCAGCGCGCCGTCGCGCTCGACCACCGGCCGTGGGGCCGAGAAGTAGAGCGGCACGATTGGGATGTTCTCCAGGTGGATGTATTGCCAGACGTCCAGCTCGGTCCAGTTGGAGATCGGGAAGACGCGCAGGCTTTCGCCGGGGTGTTTGCGGGTGTTGTAGAGCTTCCACAGCTCGGGGCGCTGGTTCTTCGGGTCCCAGCGCTGCTCGGCCGAGCGGAAGCTGAACACGCGCTCCTTGGCGCGGCTCTTCTCCTCGTCACGGCGGGCGCCGCCGAAGGCCGCGTCGAAGCCGTACTTGGCCAGGGCCTGCTTGAGGCCTTCGGTCTTCCAGAGGTCGGTGTGCAGGGCGCTGCCGTGGTCGAACGGATTGATGCCGCGCGCCTCGGCCTCGGGATTCTTGTGGACCAGCAGGTCGAAGCCCAGCTGCTCGGCGATCTTGTCGCGCAGCTCGTACATCGCCTTGAACTTCCAGGTCGTGTCGACGTGCAGCAGCGGGAAGGGCGGCTTGCTCGGATAGAACGCCTTGGCGGCCAGGTGCAGCATCACCGCGCTGTCCTTGCCGATCGAGTACAGCATGACCGGGTTTTCGCACTCGGCCGCGACCTCGCGCATGATGTGGATGCTCTCGGCTTCCAGGCGCTGGAGGTGGGTCAGGCGGGCGGGCGTGATGGCGGGCATAGGCGGCTCGAAAGCGACGGCGGGCGCCTGGGATGCAAGCTGGGTAAGGGCCAAGACAGTCGTCCGCAAACAGAAAAACTTCATCGGCGCCGGGGTCGGCCGTCCCATGAAGAACCGGGGGAGCCTGCGACCTAGGTCCCCGGGGCCTTTCGGGCAAGGCTCAGAAATCTAGGGGCGCTATCAGCTACTGTGGGCGGCTTGTGCGAGCCGCTCGTTTCGCCAACATGACCAAAAGTTCATTCGAGCCTGGCCATGGGTTGCGGCATAACGGCGATATCGGACCTGTGGGTGAACCGATGTCGTTCCTGACGGAAATCTTCGCGGCCATCGTGCTGTGGCTTTCGGCCATGGCCCTTTGCCAGTTCGGCGTCGTGGTCGAGGGCAAGCTGCCCAAGCCCAAGGCCGAACGCACCGTGGCGCGCACGCCGCGCGCCGCCGCGCGCATCGAAACGCCGCCGCAGGTCGTGTGTCCCGAACGCGCCGCGGGCGTCGTCAGGGTCTGATCCGTCCGCCCCGGGAGAGCCTGGAAAACGCCCCCCGGTTCGCGCAAGGCACGGCCGCCTTTGGGGAAAACCGTTGCAAGCGGCTATGCGCAGGCGTCTTTCGCGGCTAGGTTTATTCGCCTGCGCGAAGAAGGGGCTTGCGCGCTGTGTCGCTGTGAGAGGCCCCCTCATCGTTCGCCTTGGGACAGTGGCTGCGTATGAAGCCTAAGAAGCGCCGACCGCTCGACTTTTCCACCCTGCCGGTGGAGACGCCCCGCGAGGATGCGGCGCCGCCCCTTGGTCTTCAGGATGGCGGCTTCCCGGAAGGCGACTCACCCGGCGCGTTCACGGCCCAGGAGCCGGATCCCGACGCGCCGGTCACCGAACCCGACAACGACCTCGACATCGCCGATCCCGAGTCGGGGTTCCTGGCCGCTCCGCCGCGCGGCGCGCGTCCGCCCGTCTACCAGGCGCCCGAACCCCAGCCCGAGCCGGCGCCAGAGCCGCTGACCTCGTCGGTCGCGCCCGAACCTGAGCTCGCCGCGCCCGAGCCCGAGGCCGAGCCGCCGATCGAGCTGCTCGACCCGTTCGATCCGCCGCTGCGCGAGGACCGCACCACCGCTCGCCGTTCGTTCTTCCGATCGACGCCGCCGCCCGCGCCGGAGCCGGAGCCGGAGCCGAAGCCCGCGCCGCCCGAGCCCGAACCGATCGCCGAGGCCCCGACGCCGGCCCCCGAACCCGAGCCCGCGCCGCGGT
>JASGDR010000408.1:0-3074 GCA_047607095.1 Caulobacter sp. | reverse complement strand
GATCGATCCCGACCTGGTGCGCGGCAAGAAGGCGACCCTGCGCGAGGCGGTGCTGGCCGGCGGCTGGCCGACGCTGGAGGCCGCGCGCGGCAAGGTGTTCTTCGCCCTCGACGAAAACCCGCAGAAGGTGGCGATCTATCGCGGCGGGCGGACCTCGCTGGAAGGCCGGGCGATGTTCGTCAACACCGACGAGGCCTCGCCGGCGGCCGCCTACCTGACGCTCAACGACCCGATCGCCCAGAAGGACCGCATCGCCGCGGCCGTGAAGGCCGGCTTCATCGTGCGCACCCGCGCCGACGCCGACACCTGGGCCGCCCGCGCCGCCGACGTGACCCAGCGCACGGCCGCCCTGACCAGCGGCGCCCAGTACGTCTCGACCGACTACCTGTGGGCCGACCCGCGCCTGCCGGGGAACTACACGGTGCGGCTGCCGGGCGGCGCGGCGGCGGCCTGCAATCCCGTCCGCGCGCCCAAGGGCTGCGACGGCGCGCCGGAGCTGACGGCCGGCGCCCCCACGAGCGGCTATCTGGCCCCGGCCGAGCGTCCCGACCTGACCAAGGTGCTGGCCGCCCCGCCCGCCGAGGGCTCGCCCCGCGCCCTGGCCGACGCGGCGATCTTCGACGCCAGCCGGTCGCTGAAGGACACGCCGCGCTGGGCCCTGGCGACCGCCGACGTCAAGGGCTCGATGTTCGACCACTTCGCCGACGCGCTGGGCGTGCGGCTGACGCCGCAGGAGGCTCCGATCCTGGCCGCCCTGCTCGACCGCGCCGGCGACGACCGCTCGGTGGTCGGCGCCGCCAAGACCTTCTGGGGAACCCGGCGCCCCTATATCGGCAAGGACGCCGCGCCGGTCTGCGAGGCCAGGACCGCCCACCTGGCCGGCAATCCCGACTATCCGTCGGGCCACTCGGCCCATGGCGAGCACGTGGCGATGATCCTGGCCGAGGTCGCGCCGTCGCGCGCCGACGCCCTCTACGCCCGCGGCCGCCAATATGCCGAAAGCCGCTGGATCTGCGGCTCGCACACGGTCAGCGCCACCGAGGCCGGCCTGCAGGCGGGCGCGGTGATCTATGCGGCCGAGCACCGCTCTGCCGCTTTCCGCCTCGACCTCGACATGGCCCGCGCCGAGGTCGCCGCCGCCCTGGCGAAGGCGGCCGCCAAATAGACCGGCGCTGCGAAAACCTCGCCCTTCGACGAGCTCAGGGCGAGGTTTTCGATCGGATCGCCGAGCCGGCAATGGTCCTGATCCTGAGCTTGTCGAAGGGCGAGGATCACGCGAGGCGCATTTTTGAGGCGACCGAGACCTATCGAACCCAAGTCGTCGAACGGCGCTTGCCAAAACGATAGTTATAGCTAGCATCCTCCTCGTACGGACATGCGGGGGGTTGTAGTGCGTAAGCTGCAAGTGTTCGCCGGGGTCGCGACTGTCGCTTTGATGGCGGTCGCGACCTCATCCCAGGCCCAGACGGCCGCTTCCACGACCGACGGGGCCCCGGTGGCCCTCGACGAGATCGTGGTCACGGCCCAGAAGCGGGCCGAAAACCTGCAGGACGTGCCGGTCTCGGTGACCGCCATGACCGGCAAGCAGTTGCAGGACCAGCGGGTCGGCGACGTGCTGGCGCTGTCGGGCCTGGCGCCCGGCCTGCAGATCAAGACCGACGACAACGCCGCCAACCCGCGGATGTTCATCCGCGGCATCGGCGTCAACGACTTCAACCCAGGCACGGCCAGCGCCGTGGGCGTCTATGTGGACGGGGTCTACATCGCCTCGCCGCTGGCCCAGCTGGCCGGCTTCTACGACCTGGAGCAGGTCGAGGTGCTGCGCGGGCCGCAGGGCACGCTCTACGGCCGCAACACCACCGGCGGGGCGATCAACGTCGTCACCAAGAAGCCGTCGAGCACGCCGGGCGGCGACATCGCCGTCGAGTACGGCCGGTTCAACGCCGTCAACGCCCAGGGCGGCTTCGGCGGCCCGATCGTCGGAGATACGCTGTCGTTCCGGATCAGCGGCCTCTACGACAAGAACGACGGCTACACGACCAATCGCCTGACCGGAAACAAGGGCAACGACGCCAACCGCTGGGCGCTGCGCGCGGCCCTGCGCTGGAAGCCCGACGACAAGCTGACGGCCGACCTGTCGCTGAGCCTGAACCAGTCGCGCGGCGGCTCGATCTGGACCTACAACCGCTCGATCCTGCCCCAGACGGCCGAGGCGACCGGCGCCGACGGCTTCTGCAAGGCCGGCTTCTACACCTCGGGCCAGTGCACCAACGCGCTGGGCTACGCCAACACCAGCGGAAACCTCTACGAGGGCGACTACCGCTTCGAGGGCAAGGACATCGTCAAGCTGTTCGGGGCGACGGCCAGCGTCTCCTACGACCTGGGCGACATGACCCTCTACTCGGTCACCGGCTATCAGCGCGCCGCCCGCGACGACTGGGAGGACACCGACGCCAACCCGCTGCAGGTGATCAGCGCCCGCTACATCGCCCTGCAGGAGACGGCCAGCCAGGAGTTCCGCCTGCAGTCGAACGGCCAGGGCCCGCTGCGCTGGGTGACCGGCCTCTACTGGGCCAAGGACGACCTTTCCAACGACAGCCACTACGACGTGCTGGGCGACCTGCGCAATCCGACCGACGAGAACCCGACCGGCATGGACCCGGAAAACAGCATCGGCGTGTTCGGCTGGCCCCTGACGCTGAAGTCGCGCAGCTGGGCGGTGTTCGGCCAGGCCGACTACGAACTGACCGACCGCCTGACCTTCACCGGCGGCCTCCGCTATTCGGTCGACGACAAGAGCATCCACTACGTCAGCGACGTGGACTACGGGCTGGTGACCCTGTTCGTCCACGACGGCGACAAGAGCTTCAAGTCGCTGTCGGGCCGCCTTGGCCTGCGCTACGCCCTGACCGACGACGCCAACCTCTATGCGACCTACAATCGCGGCTACAAGAGCGGCGGCTTCTTCACCGGCCAGACCGCCGACGAGGCCGATCTGGCGCCCTATGCCGACGAGACCGTCGACGCCTTCGAGGTGGGCGCCAAGAGCGAGTTCCTCGATCGCCGCCTGCGTC
>JASGDR010000407.1:0-15894 GCA_047607095.1 Caulobacter sp. | reverse complement strand
TGGGTCGTCGCCACCGCGCCCTGGCCGACGCTGACCGTCTCGCCCTCGACGCGCAGGAACGCCCCCGGCCGGTCCATCGGCGAGAACCGGTCGGGGATCTCGCCCGCTCCGGCCGGCACGCCGAAATCGGGCGTTCCGTCGGGCTTGTAGTAGAGGCGCTGCACGCGGGTGTGGCGGTTGGGATCGAACAGCGGGTCGCCCTTGATCGCCTTGTAGTCGCGACCATGGAACACCAGGACGTCGCGGCCCTGCTCGTCCACCGTGAACGAGTTGTGCCCCGGCCCCCAGACGCGGGTCTCCTCCGACGACACGAAGACCGGAACCGGCGACTTGCTCCAAGACGCCTCCGACATCAGGTCGGCCTGCGCGTCGGCGGTCAGCAGGCCCAGGCAGTAGCGGTCGTCGGTGGCGCTGGCCGAATAGGCGATGAACACGCGGCCGTTGCGGATCAGGACGGCCGGGGCCTCTGCCACCTTGAAGCCGCGGATCTCCCAGTCCAGCGTCGGCACGGTCAGGCGCACCGGCGGCCCGGCCAGCGTGGTCGGGGTGGCCAGCGGAGCCAAGTAGAGATTGCTGTTGGTGTCGATCCCCGGCTCCTTCTGCGCCCAGCAGAAGTAGCGCACGCCCTTGTGGACGAAGGTGGTGGAGTCGAGGGTGAAGGTGTCCCAGGGCGTCTCGACCTTGCCCAGCAGGGTCCACTTGCCGGTCAGCGCGTCGACGCCGTCGCAGCGCAGGACGTAGGTGCGGATGCGGAACGGCTGGTCCTTGTCGCCGGCCGCGAAATACATGTGCCAGGCGCCGTCGAACCAGTGCAGCTCGGGCGCCCAGATATAGCCACCCAGCTTGCCTTCGCTCGGTCGCCGCCAGATCACCGCCTCCTCGGCCGTGGCGAAGCCGGCCAGGGTGGGCGAGCGGCGGATGATCAGCCGGTCGTACTCGGGCACGGACCCCGTCAGGTAGTAGTCGCCGTCCTCGTGCCGGAAGACCTGGGCGTCGGCGCGCTGGCGCACGACCGGATTGATCAGCGGCGCCTGGGGGTCGGTGGTTCCGGCGGCTTCGGCGACGCCGACGTAGCCGCCCAGCGACAGGGCCCCGGCGCCGGCCAGCATGGCCCGCCGCGAAGGTTTCAGGTCGAAAGTCTCCACGGTCGTCTCCTCCCAGCCAACTCGCGTTTATCGCGATTTGTCTGAGTTAAAGCACATCCCGTAGCCAGGCGACCAGGGGAATATCCGCCGGGGGCATATCGTAGTCGCCCAATTTGTCAGGCTTGACCCAGGCCATGGCCTTGTGTTCGCGCGCCGTCACCAGCCCTTCCCAGCGCCGCAGCAGGTAGAGCGGCATCAGCAGGTGGAATTTCTCGTAGGTGTGCGAGGCGAAGACGAAGGGGGCCAGGCAGGCCTGCGCCACCGTGATGCCCAGCTCCTCGTGCAGCTCGCGGATCAGGCATTCCTCCGGCGTCTCGCCCTTCTCGACCTTGCCGCCCGGAAACTCCCACAGGCCGGCCAGCGACTTGCCCTCGGGGCGCTGGCAGATCAGCACCCGTCCGTCGACGTCGATCAGGGCGGCGGCGGCGACCAGGACGATCGGGCGGTCTGTGGGAACGGGCGTGCTCATGCCCGATCCATCGCGGGCTTCGGCCGGGTTGGCAACTCCCCCGACGCGAGGCGCGTTGCCCATGGGCAGTTCAAAGGAGGAACGCCATGGCCGTCGATGATCGCCTTGTGAAGAGCGGCGACCTGATCGGCACGCCGGTCACCGATCCCAAGGGCCACAAGCTGGGCGTCATCCGCGAGGTGTTCGTCGACCGCGACGCCGGGATCGGCCGCTACGTCGCCGTCGAGCCCGCCGGCCTGTTCACCGGCGGCAAGTACCATCCCCTGCCCTGGCGCGTGCTGACCTTCGACGACAAGGCCGAGGCCTACGCCGTCGAGATCAGCAAGGACCGCTTCAAGGGCAGCCCCGCCTACGACCGCGACCAGCTGTCGAAGGCCTCCTACGGCTGGGCAGAGCAGGTAGAGCGGTATTTCGAGGGGTGAAGCTTCAAGAAAGGCAAAACTATGGAAGTTTCACTCCGCTTTTTCCGGCGATATCAAAGGCATGCATCTTCGTCGCAAAACTAACAGACAACGACGCCAACTCGCTTAAATCAGAATTTAGAGCATCGAAATCTGCCGCTTCCCAAATTTCGTTTTCAGATTGACTATCATTGAGAAACTCACGGGAGTTACCGGCCACCATTGCCGATAACATACCCAGTGAAATACGAGTTGGGAGATCAGAAGGCACCCAAATTAGACAATCCGGCTCGACGTCCATTACGCCCCACAACCCGTGTATCACCTTATTTCGCCTCGGCGCCATAGCATCGAATGTCTTCATCAATTTTTCAAAATCGGGTCTAAATTGCTCATCTAGGGCGGCCTTAGCTATCGCCCGGATCATTTGAGATTTCGCCGTAGCCGTTTGAACTTTACTCAAAATGGCCAACGAGACACGGGGATCCGCCCCAATCATCGCACCTAAAGCATAAGCGATATGTCCTTCGATCAAGGTCCACGTGTTGGCCACGATCGCTATCTTCACGGCTAGCGCGGGACGCTCAGCAACACTACCCGCTCCAGCCGACCATGCTCCAGCGCTTGGTTTCCTTGGCATTCTCGCCTCACCCCACCTTCACCGAGCCCAGCACCGTCTCCACTTCCGGCAGTTCGGCGGCGTAGTAGTGCTCGCTCGGGGCGATGTAGAGCACGACGTAAAGCTTGCCGCCCACCTCGGCCACCTGGGCGGCGCCGGAGATGTCGAGGCCTTCCTTGGTCTTGGCCTTCAGGTCGAAGCGCAGGCCGTCGGCCGAGCCCACCTTGGCCGGGCGCAGGTTGTCGGTCTCGACGCGCTGGTAGTCGAGGGCCGCGACGCTGTCGGTGACGAACTCGACCAGCTCGGTCGGGGCCATGCCCGAGCGGTAGGTCGGGGTCGGGCGCTCCTTGGCCGTCGGCTTGACCATGAACTCGCCGGGGACGAGGCCGTCGGTGACGTAGAGGCGGTTCAGCAGCGGGCCGTCCATCGACAGCAGGCGCACCTTGGCCGGGCGGGCGAACATGATGGCGCTGATGTCCGACCACTCGTGGCCGAGGGTGACGGTGGCCGTGCCGACCTTGTAGGGCCCGGCCGGGGCCGAGGTGACGCTGACGCAGGCCGACAGGCTCATGACGAGGGCGCAAGGCGCCAGCAGGCGGATCGTGTTGGTGCGGATCATGTCGCGCTTCCTTCGGAGAGTTTCTTCAGGCTGGCCTCGACCAGCCAGCGGTCCTGCGCCTGGGGGGCGCGGGCGAGATAGGTTTCGTAGGCGGTCCTGGCGGCCGGGCGATCGCCGGCCTGCAGCGCCAGGTCGCCCAGGCTGCGCCAGGCGGCGGCGGGGGCGTCCGGATAGGTCCCCGCTTCGGCGTAGGCCTTGCGAGCCAGGTCGAGATCGCCGTCGCCGCGCCGCTGGCGATAGGCCTCGGCGCGGTAGAAGCTCAGCAGGCCCTTGTCCTCGCCCTCGGCCGCCAGGCGGTCGATCAGGGCCAGGCTCTGGCCGTAGTCGCGGCGGCGCAGGTCATCCTTCAGCCAGGCGGCCAGGTGCGGGCGGATCACGGCGCGATAGGCCTTGCGGTCGGCGGTGGAGGCCTTGGTCGGCGTCCGGGCGGCCAGTTCGTCCAGCGCCTTGACCCGTTCGCTGCTGACCGGGTGGGAGCTGAAGATGTTGGCCCGCGCTTCCTGCTCGCGCACGCGCTTGAAGCTGGAGGCGCCCGTCTCCGCGATCAGCGCGCGCCACAGGGTCGCCCCGGCGGCGGGGTCGTAGCCGGCGGCCACGGCCCGCTTGAAGCCCAGGCCGTCGGCCTCGACCTCGTTCTCGCGCGAATAGCCGAAATAGGCGGCCAGCTGGCCCAGATACAGCAGGTCGTTCAGCGCGCCGGCGGCCCGCATGATGTCGTTGGCGCCCTGGGCCGAGCCGGCGTTGACCGCCGCGCCCATGGCCACGGCCGCCACGGCGAACTGCACGGCCATGGTGGCGCCCAGCCGGGCCTTCAGCGCCCGATAGGCCTCGATCGAGTGGTTCTCGGCGAAGTGGCCAACCTCGTGGCCCAGCACGAAGGCCAGTTCGTCCTCGCTCTGCACCCGCAGCAGCAGGCCCGACCACACCTCGCCATAGCCGTTGGGGGCCATCTGGGCGTTGAAGAACGGCCGGTCCATCACATAGACGCGGATGTCGCCCTGGTATTCGGGCGCCAGCCTGGCGACGACGCCGGTCACATAGGCGTTCAGCGCCGGGTCGCGGTTGCGCTCGGCCGACTGGCGGGCCGCCAGCTCGGCCTTCTCGGACAGCGCCCAGATGCCGCCCTCGTCGGAGGTTTCGGCCGGGCGCAGGTGCGGGGCGCGGGGTTGGGCCCCCGCCGGCGCGGCCGCCAGGACGGCGGCGGCCAGCAGGGCCAGGCCCTTCGCCCGCGGGCGAAGGACGCGGGGCATCAGAGCGGCGCGTCCTTCAGCAGGGCCTTGGCGAAGACCTCCGCGCCCTCGGGCGAGCGCATGTCGGAGTCGGCGCCGGCCACGGCCACGTTGAACCACACGACCTTGCCGGTCTTCAGGTCGATCAGCGAGGTGAAGGCGTACTGCTGGGCCATCGGCATGCCCACGCCCAGCAGGGCCGCGCCGACCATGGCCGCCTTGCGCCCGCCGCTGGAATAGGCGCCGCGGCCGTAGGTGAACAGGGCGTAGTCGGCGTCGTAGGCCTGGGCCAGGGTCTGGGTTCCGCTGCCGAGCGTCCAGTCGAAGCTCTTCTTGGTGGGCAGCGAATAGAGGCCGTAGTTGAAGCCGCGAATCGACTCGCCGACAGCCTCGTGCAGCCGCAGCAACTGCAGGGCGCGCGGGTCCTCGACGGTGGTCGGATCCAGCGAGCGGAAGACGTGCGACTTGGCGGTGGCGGCCTCTTCCAGCTCGCGCTTGATGTTGCCGCGGGCCTGGCTCGACCAGTCGGCGCGTGCTTCCTGGATGCCGGTCACGGTCAGCAGGCCCAGCTCGATGTCCGGCTGGACGATCAGGATCTTGGCGCCCGCCGCCGGCTTGGTCGGCGACTTGTCGGCCAGACGCGTGTTGGTGGTGGTGCAGGCGGCCAGAAACAGGCACGCCGTGACGGCGACGCTACGAAAAACGGACACGGATAAGCCCCCAGAGATGCCCCCGACTGTTTCACCCCTGAAACAGTCGGGGGCACGCTAGCGCCGCTACGCGGGTTCGTCGAGAGCAATCTTGGCGAGAGCGGAGCCCAACTCCTCTACCGCCTCGGGCGTGGTCGCCCACGAGCACATGAAGCGGGCCGAACCGTCCAGGAAACGGTAGACGAACCAGCCTTCGCCGCGCAGCCGATCCAGCGCCGCGTCGCTCATTTCCACGAACAGGCCGTTGGCTTCCACCGGATGCAGGATGGGATAGGGCATCAGCGCCGCCAGCTTCCGGGCCATGGCGTTGGCGTGGGCGGCGCGGGCCGCCCAGGGGCCGGTTCCGCCGTTCTCGTCCAGCAGGCCCAGCCACGGCGCGGCCAGGAACCGGCCCTTGGAGACCAGCTGGCCGGCGTGCTTGATCCGCGAGTCCAGGCGCCGGCGATGGGCGGGGTTGAGGAACACCACCGCCTCGGTCGGGGTCGAGCCGGCCTTGGTGCCGCCCATCACCAGGATGTCGACGCCCAGGCGCTTCACCGCCTTCAGGTCGAAGCCGGCGGCGACCGCGTTGGCCAGGCGCGCGCCGTCCAGGTGCACGCCGTAGCCCTTGGCCTTGACCGGATCGATCAGCGCCTTCAGCGCGTCTTCCGAATAGACCGTGCCGTATTCGGTGGCCGTGGTCAGCGACAGGGCGGCGGCCGGCTGGCGGTAGGAGACGTCGGGCTGGGCCAGCGCCAGTTCGAGGGCGGCGGGTTCGATCTTGCCCGAGGCGCCCGGCAGGCCGATCAGCCCCACGCCCTGGCCGAAGAAGCCCGGCGCGCCGGTTTCGTCGGTGCAGATGTGGGCGTGCTCGTGGGCCAGCACCGCCTCGTGCGGCGACGCCAGCAGCGTCAGGGCGAAAGCGTTGGCGGCCGTGCCCGACGGCATGAACTTCACCTCGGCGTCGGCGTCGAGCGCCGCGCGGATACGGTCGCCCGCCGCCTGGCTGACATGGTCGGTCCCGTAGCCCGACGCCGTCCCGGCGTTGGCGGCGACCAGCGCCTCCATCACCTCGGGCATGGCCCCGGCGACGTTGTCGGAGGCGAAGTCGTAGCGGGCCATGGGCGGATCACTCAGCGAAGGAAACGAGCCGTCTCGATGCCGCCCCCGCCGCCTCTTTTCAAGTTCTGACCGTCCAGGAAATCAGGGCGACGCGATTGGCGGCCGAGGGGCCGGCGACGTCGACGACCAGACCCGAACCGGCGCGGGGCCGGGCGATGTTCGGCGTCTCGTTGAGAAAGCCGAACCCTTCGCCGATCAGCTTGGCCCGTCGCAGCGGCAGCTCCGGCATGATCTGGGCGCGCTCGGCCTCGTCCATGTAGCCGAACACCCTGACCCAGTCGCCGTTGCGCGGATTGGGCCGCGCCTTGAAGGCCGCATGGGCGGCTTCCAGCTCGGGCCAGGACCGGCCGTTCATCTCGGCCAGGCCCGGCTCGAAATGGACGGCGACCGGCGGGCTCCAGCCGCCGGCGGCCCACGCCGCCGCCGGCGCCGCGATCAGGCCCGCGGCCCCGATCAGAAACGTTCTTCGCTGCATGCGCCCCTCCCCCTCGCGGCGAAGGGTCGGGCGCCGTGCGACCGTGCGTCAAGCCGTCGCCTTCAGACGGCAGGGGCCGCTCGCAACGCCCGGATCTTCGGCCACAGCATGTTGACCGCCAGGCCGGCCAGCACCAGGCCCGCCGCCAGCAGCTTCCAGGCCGGCAGGCCCTCGTGCAGCAGCAGGGCCGAGGCGCCCATGCCGAACACCGGCACCAGCAGGGCCATCGGCGTGACGGTCGCGGCCGGGTGGCGGGCCAGCAGCCAGCCCCAGGCGCCGTAGCCGAACATGGTGTTGCCCACCGCCTGCCAGACGACGGCGATCCAGGTGCCGAGGTCGGCCTCGGTCACGCCCTTGACCATGGCAGGCCAGCCCTCCAGCCACAGCGCCATCCCCAGCAGCGGCGGGATCGAAAACAGGCTGGCCCAGACCACGTAGCCCAGCATGTTCACCGGCCCGGCCTGGCGCGCGACGATGTTGCCGCAGCCCCAGCTGAGCGCCGCCAGCAGGCCCAGGCCCACGCCCAGCGGCGTGGCCGAGCCGCCGCCGTGAGCGGCGATGATCACGATCCCCGCGATCGCCAGCAGCAGGGCCGCGACCTGGAATCCCCGCACCCGCTCGCGGTTGATCTGCATGGCCAGGGCGATGGTGAAGAACACCTGGGTCTGCAGGATCAGCGAGGCCAGGCCCGGCGAGATGTGGCCCTTCATGGCCACGAACAGCAGGCCGAACTGCCCCGCCCCGATCAGCAGGCCGTAGCCCGCGAGGTTGCGCCACGACACGGCCGGCTTCTTGACGAAGAACACCAGCGGCAGCAGCACGAAGGTGAAGCGCAGCGCCGCGAAGGTCAGCGGCGGCAGGTGGTTCAGCGCCTGGCGGATGACCACGAAGTTCGTGCCCCATACCGCCACCACCGCCAGGGCCAGCAGGAAATGGCGGGGCGGCAGGGAACTGGGCATAGGGAAGACTCCTGAAACTGGGCCCTAACTAGGCCTTGCGGGCGCTGGAGGGAACCGTTCCACCGGACCGCGACGCCCCATTTTCCTCGTTCATGCCCGTCTTCGCGGAGATCGGGCGGTCGAAAGGCGCGATCCGCATCATCCGACCACTGAGTATTCGACGTCACCGCCACAGTAAACGGACCTGCAAACACTGTGACGACGCCGTGAAGTTTTCGCGAAACCAGCAATCCGCACGGTCAAGTTTAGCACCTCGTTAGGCGTGAAACCGTCATTCCCCGTCGCGAGTGGAGGGCGTATGTCTATGTTCACCTTGCGCGACACGGTTTCTTCCCTGGCCCCGGCGCGGGCGGAAGACCTGGGCAAGACCTTGTACGAGCGGTTCCGCGAGGAACCGGACACCCTGATCGTGCCGGTGCTGGACGCCGACGACCGCCCCGTGGGCCTGGTCGAACGCAACGCCTTCTTCCTGCGCATGGCCGCCGAGTACGGCCGGGCCCTCTACGCCAACCGGCCGATCGAGGTGCTGATGGACAACGAGCCGCTGGTCGTCGAGGCGGACGTCGAGCTGGCCGCCTTCACCAGCGACAGCCTGTCCTACCGGGCGTCCGACCTGCTGCGCGGCTTCATCGTCACCGACGGCGGCCGCTATCTGGGCGTCGGCACGGTGATCGGCCTTCTGCAGGCCACCAGCGAGACCAACCGCCAGAACCTGCACGCTCTCGCCGCCGCCAAGGCCGACGAGGAGCGCAGCCGCGCCTTCATGACCGCGGTCGTCGAGTCCATCCCCTCGATGGTGTTCGTCAAGCGCGCCGACGACCAGAGCTACGTCCTGCTCAACCGGGCCGGCGAGAAGATCCTCGGCTATAGCCGCGAGGAGATGGTCGGCCGCACCGATGACGCGTTCTACGATCCGATCCAGGCCGCCATCTATCACGCCCGCGACGCCGAGGTGATCCGCTCGGGCGAGGTCAAGGTGATCGAGGAGGACGTGATCCCCCGCAAGGACGGCTCGACCGCGATCCTGCGCACCAAGAAGATCGCCATCCTTGACGCCGAGGGCCGCCCCGAATACCTGCTGGGCGTCTCTGAGGACATCGCCGAGCGCAAGCGGGCCGAGGCCCAGATCGCGCGCCTGGCCCACTACGATCCGCTGACCGAGCTGCCCAACCGCCTGCTGTTCCAGAAGGACCTTTCCGACGCCCTGGCCCGCGCGGCCCGGCGCGAGGACCTGGTGGCCGTGCACTGCGTCGACCTCGACCGCTTCAAGGTGGTCAACGACACGCTGGGCCATCCGGTCGGCGACGCCCTGCTGAAGGCCGCGGCCGAACGCCTGCGCGGCGCCGTGCGCGAGGGCGACACCGTGGCCCGGCTGGGCGGCGACGAGTTCGCCGTCGTGCAGACCGGCCTCACCGACCTTTCCGGCGCCACGCGCCTGGCCGCCCGTATCGTCGAGGCGCTGGAAGCCCCCTTCGACCTGCGCGGCCACCACGTGGTGATCGGCGGCAGCGTCGGGGTCGCCGTCTCGCCCGACGACGGCCTCGACAGCGACGAGCTGCTCAAGAAGGCCGACATGGCCCTCTACCGCGCCAAGGCCGACGGCAAGGGAACCTTCCACTTCTTCGAGCGGGCCATGGACGAGCAGCTTCAGGCCCGCCGCGCCCTGGAGCTGGACCTGCGCAAGGCGCTGTCCGAGGGCCAGTTCGAGCTCTTCTACCAGCCGCTGTTCGACCTCGAGGCCGACCGCGTCACCGGCTGCGAGGCGCTGCTGCGCTGGCGCCACCCCGAACGCGGCATGGTCTCGCCGGGAGAGTTCATCCCGCTGGCCGAGGAGATCGGCCTGATCGGCGCCCTGGGCGACTGGGTGCTGCGCGCCGCCTGCGAGGAGGCAGCCCGCTGGCCCGCGCACGTGCGCCTGGCGGTGAACCTGTCGCCCGCCCAGTTCCGCGACCGCCGCCTGGCCGCCACCGTGGTCCAGGCCCTGGCCGCCTCGGGCCTGGCCGCCGAGCGCCTGGAGCTGGAGATCACCGAGAGCGTCCTCCTGCAGGACAGCGCCCAGAACACCGCCATCCTCCACGACCTCAAGGCGCTCGGCGTGCGCATCTCGATGGACGACTTCGGCACCGGCTACAGCTCGCTGAGCTATCTGCGCAGCTTCCCCTTCGACAAGATCAAGATCGACCAGACCTTCGTGCGCGACATCCTCAACGACGCCGACGCCCTGGCGATCATCAAGGCCGTGCTCGACCTGGGCGCCAGCCTGGGCATCACCACCACCGCCGAGGGCGTGGAGTCCGAGGAACAGCTTCATGAGCTGCGCCGCCAGGGCTGCGGCGAGATCCAGGGCTACTTCATCAGCCGCCCCAAGCCGGCGCCGGAGATCGCGGCCCTGCTGGGCGTGGAGGCGCCGGCCGTGCGCGGCCTGTCCGAGGTGGTGGCGTTCTCGGCGGGGAAGGCAGTCGAAGCGACCAGCGAACTCCAGAGGGCGACTGGGTGATCCGAAAGAAACCTCCCCCTGTGGGGGAGGTGATCGCGAAGCGATCGGTGGGGGGAGTGCTTACTAACCGTCCTCCGCTTCGGAAGCTGAAAACGTCCCCCAGCCGGCCTTCGGCCTCCTCCCCCACAGGGGGAGCTTCCTTGCACTTCGCCCCCGCAATCCCTTGCGTTTCAAGGCCCGCCCTTGACTTCGCACCTGCAATATCCGATATGAGCCTCGCGCCAGCCTGGCGCTATTGGCGCTCCAGCCGCGTGACGGACCCCACTGGGTTCAGCCTGTCGAGCGCCTTGAAAGCTTCTCATAGACCGCCCGTATCACGCGGGGCGCTCCCCACCGACCCGCCGCCAGGCGAGCCGTGCGAGGACCGCGCGCGCCGTCTCGCGGCTGTATGAAAGATACGTCCGCAGTGACTCAATTCACCGATCTCGGCCTCGCCAAGCCGATCCTCAAGGCCCTGGCCGACAAGGGCTACACCCAGCCCACGCCGATCCAGGCCCAGGCCATCCCCGTCGTCCTGAAGGGCCGCGACCTGCTGGGCATCGCCCAGACCGGCACCGGCAAGACGGCCGCCTTCGCCCTGCCGATCCTCCATCGCCTGGCCGAGAACCGCAAACCCGCCCCGCGCCGCGGCTTCCGCTGCCTGGTCCTCTCCCCGACCCGCGAACTCGCGACGCAAATCGCCGAGAACTTCAAGGCCTACGCCGCGCACCTGGGCCTGTCGGTCGCCACCGTCTACGGCGGCGTGAAGTACGGCCCGCAGATGCGCGCCCTGGCCGGCGGCGTCGACGTGCTGGTCGCCACCCCGGGCCGCCTGATGGACCACCTGGGCGAAAAGAGCGCCACGCTGGGCGGCGTCGAGATCTTCGTGCTCGACGAAGCCGACCAGATGCTCGACCTCGGCTTCGTGGTGCCGATCCGCAAGATCGCCAGCCAGCTGCCGAAGGACCGCCAGAACCTGTTCTTCTCGGCCACCATGCCCAGCGAGATCGGCAAGCTGGCCGGCGAGCTGCTGCGTGATCCGGCCTCGGTGTCGATCACCCCGCAGGCCACCACGGTCGAGCGCATCCAGCAGTCGCTGATCTACATCGAGGCCCAGCGCAAGCGCCCGCTGCTGGCCGAGCTGCTGTCCGACCGCAGCGTCGAGCGCTCGATCGTCTTCACCCGCACCAAGCGCGGCGCCGACCGCGTGGCCAAGTACCTGACCGCCGCCGGCATCGAGAGCGCCTCGATCCACGGCGACAAGACGCAGGGCCAGCGCGAGCGCGCCCTGGCCGCCTTCAAGGCCGGCGAGGTCAAGGCCCTGATCGCGACCGACATCGCCGCCCGCGGCATCGACGTCAACGACATCAGCCACGTCTTCAACTACGAGCTGCCCAACGTGCCGGAGGCCTATGTCCACCGGATCGGCCGCACCGCCCGCAAGGGCAAGGACGGCGTCGCCATCAGCTTCTGCTCGGACGACGAGCGCAGCCTGCTGAAGGACATCGAGAAGGCCACCCGCCAGAAGATCCCGTCCTTCGACCGCCGCAACGACAAGGCCCTGGCCGCCGCCGCGGCCGTGGCCGACAAGCTGGCCCCGGCCGAGAAGTACGTCGATCCGCGCAAGGCCGACCCGCGCAACAACGTCCCCTCGGAACTGCGTCGCAAGCGTAACCGCAACCGCAACGGCGGCCAGGCAAGCGGTCAGGGCGGCGAAGGCCGTCAGGGCCAGGGCCGCAACGGCGGCCGCGGCCAAGGCGGCGGCGGTCAGCAGGCCCAAGGCAAGCAGGGTCAGGGCAAGCAAGGCCAGGGCGCCAAGCAGGGCGGCGACTTCCGCGGCCCCAAGCGCGGCGTGCAGCAGGTCGAAACCCGCTGGACCCCGCTGGACTGACGCCGGCGAAACGGGCCGCCTCCCAGGAGGCGGCCTTTTTCTTGCGCTCATCCCAGGTGGAGCACGGTCGCCACATCCGCGAAAACCGCAGCCTGAGGGCGAGCTTGACTGCGACGCTTGCGCGCAGGGCGGCGCCTGCTCCCTTGCAACCCGTTGCCCCCTAAGACCATTGTTCGCCCAGGATCCGGCTTTAGGGGAGCCGGTGGGAGGGATCGAACGCCATGCCGCAGGGCGAAGGGCGAAGCCTGCCTGCGTTCACGCGACTGGCCGGCGGGGAAATGGCCGCGCGCGTCAAGGCTTTCGACTGGTCGCGCACGCCGCTGGGCGCGCGTGAATCCTGGTCGCCCAGCCTGAAACTGGCGACCGACATGCTGCTGGCGACCAACTTCCCCATGGCCCTGCGCTGGGGCGCCGAGCTGGTCCTGATCTACAACGACGCCTATGCGCCTGCCCTGCGCGAGCGCCACCCCGACGCCCTCGGCCGCCCTTTCACTCAGCATTCGGACGAATTCCGCGCCACCCTGATGGGGATCCACCAGGACATCCTCGCGGGCGAGAGCGGCGGCTACGCGCTGGAGCGCATGCCCCTGCAGGTGCAGCGCGAAGGCGGCGAGGCGCGCCTGGCCCATTTCGCCGTCAGCTACAGCCCCGTGCCGGACGAGAGCGCCGAAACCGGCGTCGGCGGGGTGCTGATCTCGGCCGTCGAAGTCACCGGCGCGGTCGAGACCGAAAAGGCCCTGCGCGACACCCAGGCCCGCTACAACATGGCGCTCGAGGCGGCCGGCGGGGTCGGCGCCTGGGAGTGGGACATCAAGGCCAACAAGGTCTATTGCGACGCCCGCTACGCCGTCCTGCACCAGGTGGACCCGGCCTTGGCCTCTCTGGGCCTGCCCGCCCAGCGCTTCACCCCCGCCGTGCACGACGACGACCGCGACCGGGTGCGCGACGTGGCCCTGGCCGCCATGCGGACCGGCGGCGACTTCGCCGACGAATATCGCCTGGTCCAGGCCGACGGCTCGGTTCGCTGGGTCGCGGCCAGCGGCCATTGCTATCTCGACGCCGAGGGCCTGCCCGACCGCAACGCCGGCGTCGTCTTCGACATCACCGACCGCAAGCAGATGGAAACCCAGCTGCTGGAGGCCCGGCTGGACCGCGACACCGCCATGGAGGCGGCCGGCATGGGCCGCTGGGACCACAACCCCGACATCGGGCGGCGCTATTGGGACCGGCGCTCTTGCGAGATGTTCGGCGTGCCCGAGCCCGGCCCGCTCAGCTTCGAAAGCTTCCTGGCCATGGTCCATCCCGACCACGTCGAGGTGGTCAAGACGGCCGTGGCCGCCGCCGTCGATCCCGCGGGCGACGGCCTGCTGAACATCCAGTACCGCATCGTGCGCGCCTCCGACGGCGCCGTGCGCTGGATCGAGACCTTCGGCCGGGCCTATTTCGAGCGCGGCCTATGCATCCGCTTCGTTGGCGTCGGCTGGGATATCACCGACCGCAAGAGCGCCGCGCGCCGGCTGGAATCGCAGGAAGAAACCCTGCGCCTGGCCATCGAGGCCGCCGACGTCGGCACCTGGGACCTCGACATCCGCAACGACGTGCTGACCTGGTCCGATCGCTGCTACGCCATGTTCGGCGTCGCGCCGGGCACGCCGGTGGTGCGCGAGGACTTCCACACCAACCTGCATCCGTCCGACCGCGCCGAGGTGCGCGAAGCCCTGCGCCGCACGCTCGACGGCCGGATCCGCGCCGACTACGACGTCGAGTTCCGGGTCATCGGCCGCCAGGACGGCGTCGAGCGCTGGCTGTCGGCGAAGGGCAAGGCCTTCTTCGACGCCGAGGGCCGGCCGACGCGGATGATCGGCACCACCGTCAACATCACCGACCGCAAGCGCGCCGAGCTGCATCTGCGGCTGCTGGTCAACGAGCTGAACCACCGCGTGAAGAACTCGCTGGCCACCATCCAGGCCATCGCCGGCCAGACCTTCCACGCCGCCCGATCGCTGCCGGCCGCGCAGGAGGCCTTCACCGCCCGCATCATCGCCCTGTCCGAAGCCCACGACGTCCTGACGCGGGAGAACTGGGAAGGCGCCGACCTGCTTGACGTCATCGACCGTCTCACCGCCCTGCACGGCGGCGACGGCCGCTTCGTGCTCGACGGACCGCCGGTGCGGTTGTCGCCGCGCCCCGCCCTGTCGCTGTCGATGGCGCTGCACGAACTGGCGACCAACGCGGTCAAGTACGGCGCCTTGTCCCGGCCCGGCGGCCAGATCACCCTGGCCTGGAGCGTCGACTACGCCGCCACGCCGCGCCTCACCCTGCGCTGGACCGAGCGCGGCGGCCCGCCGGTCGCTCCGCCCACCCGTCGCGGCTTCGGCTCGCGCCTGATCGAGCGCGGCCTGGCCGCCGAACTCTCGGGCGAGGCCCGCATCGCGTTCCACCCCGAAGGCGTCGAGTGCACGATCACGGCGCTGCTGGACTGCTGAGCCTTTTCTCCTCCCCCGCAAGCGGGGGAGGAGCAAGACTTCACGCCAGCCGCAGCGTCTTGGCGATCTGGGCGTCGCTGCGGCGCAGGGCCAGCAGCGCCAGCAGGGCGGCGACCAACGGGATCAGCCCCCACAGCGGCAGGCCCGCCACCGACAGGCCGACGAAGCCGGCCAGCAGGGCCGAGATCGCCACCTCGGCCAGGGTGGCGAACCACGACGCGCCGCGCCGCCGCTTGAAGTCGGCCCGCTTGCCCGGCTTCTGGTGCCAGACGTTGATCAGCCCGCAGGCCCAGGCGCACAGGCCCGCGCCGATCGCGGTCCAGAAGGCCGTGGGCGGCGCCAGCCAGGCCAGCACCGCCAGCGGCGCGGCCAGCAGCAGCGCCACCGGCAGCAGGGCCGCCGCCAGCTTAGCCCGGCGCAGCGTGCGCACGGCCGCCGGCGACACGGCCAGCAGGTCGGGACTTTCCTCGGCCGACAGGGTGATCCAGGCCAGACTTCCGGCCACCTGCCCGGCCAGAAACACCACCACGCCGGCCCCGCCGGCCAGGGCCGCGCCGCCGCCGTGGGCGGCGTTGCGGCTGAGGATCACGGCGGTCGGCACGAGATAGAGCACCCGCAACAGCACCTGCGACAGCAGTCCGGCGTCGCGCAGGATCAGCCGCAGCTCCTTGGCCAGGGTGGCGGCGAACACCCCCTTGGCGAAGGCCCGGTCGCGGCCCCGCGCGGGCCTGGCGTCGCGGGTCTGGACGCACTGGGTCGCGGCCGCGGCGTCGGCGAACCGCCGTCCCAGCGACAGCGCCGACAGGGTGAAGGCCCCCGCCCCGATCGCCAGCATGGCCAGCAGCGGCAAGGGCTCGCCCAGCATCGCCTTCAGCGGCCACCAGGCGATCGGCGGCAGTTTCAGCCGCCCCTCGGCGGCGTCGCGGGCCAGGGTCTGGAACAGGCTCTCGCTGGCGCCCTTGCCCAGGAGGGTGCGGATCTGGCTGGCCAGGAAGAAGGCCGCGCCGACCAGGGCCGCCAGCACCTGGGCCACGGTGCGCGTGCGCCTCGGGCCGATCAGCGAGAACAGGCTCATGGCCAGCGACAGCCCCGCCGCCGTCGCCAGCAGGGCCAGGGCCGCCAGCACGCCGAACAGGCCCAGCCACTCCGGATGGCCCAGCACGACGGCCGGTCCGGCCAGCGGCGTCAGGAAGATCAGGAACACCGTCATGACCCCCGCCGCCACGCCCAGGGCGCGGACGAACAGCACCGTCCGCGGCGGGATCGGCGAGGAGAACAGCAGATCCAGGTCGCCGCGCTCGTAGAGCGCCTCGC
>JASGDR010000406.1:0-10484 GCA_047607095.1 Caulobacter sp. | reverse complement strand
GCTTCGAGAACTGGAAGCTGCGGCGGGCCTTGGCCTTGCCGTACTTCTTACGCTCGACGACGCGGCTGTCGCGGGTCCTGAAGCCGCACGGCTTCCTGACCCGCGACAGCCGCGTCGTCGAGCGTAAGAAGTACGGCAAGGCCAAGGCCCGCCGCAGCTTCCAGTTCTCGAAGCGCTAAGCGCGGTTCGCACGCGTTTGGAAGAGGGCGCTTCGGTCATCCGAAGCGCCCTTTTTCTTGCGTCCTTTTCTCGGGCCCGACGGCGTCCGAGCACATGCGCCGGTCACACGGCGCGGCCAGACTGGGCCGGATAGGCGGCCCAGGCCGAGGAGTTGGCACATGGCGAGCACCCCCAAGGTCTTCATCGACGGCGAAGTCGGCACCACCGGCCTGCAGATCCGCGAGCGCCTGATCGGCCGCACCGACCTGCAGCTGATCTCGATCGATCCCGACAAGCGCAAGGACGCCGCCGCCCGCGCCGAGATGCTCAACGCCGCCGACGCGGTGATCCTGTGCCTGCCCGACGACGCGGCCAAGGAAGCCGTCGGCCTGATCGAGAACCCGCTGGTCAAGGTGATCGACGCCTCGAGCGCCCATCGCACCAACGCCGACTGGACCTACGGCTTCGCCGAGCTCGACAAGGAGCAGCGCAAGAAGATCGCCGGCGCCAAGCGGATCTCCAACCCGGGCTGCTACGCCACCGGCGCTATCGCCCTGACCCGTCCGCTGGTCTCGGCCGGCCTGCTGTCGTCGGACCTGCCGGTCTCGTTCAACGGCGTCTCCGGCTACACCGGCGGCGGCAAGGCGATGATCGCCGAGTTCGAGGACGAGAGCTCGCCGACCTACACCAAGGTCGCCTACCGCATCTACGGCCTGTCGCTGACCCACAAGCACGTGCCCGAGATCCAGAAGCACGGCGGCCTGCTGACCCGCCCGATCTTCACCCCGGCCGTGGGCCGCTACGCCCAGGGCATGCTGGTCGAGATGCCGCTGCACCTTGGCCTGCTGGAAGGCTCGTGCTCGCTGGGCGACATCCACGCCGCCCTGGCCGCCCACTACAAGGGCGAGGCCTTCGTCGAGGTCGCGTCGCTGGACGAGGCCAAGAGCCTGACGACGCTCGACCCCGAGGGCCTGAACGGCACCAACCGCATCAAGCTGTTCGTGTTCGGCTCCGACACCAGCGGCCAGGCCCGCCTGGTGGCCCTGCTGGACAACCTGGGCAAGGGCGCCTCGGGCGCCGCCGTCCAGAACCTCAACCTCGCCCTCGGCCTGGACGAGAAGGCGGGGCTGTAGTGATTTTCCCTCTCCCATAGGGAGAGGGATGGATCACACCCGCCACCGGTAATGCCCCACCGGCTTGTGCAGCTTCAGCATCCACAGCGGTTCGTCCCGCGCGCCGGCGCCGATGTTGTGCACGACGCGGGGCTTGCCGGGGCCCTCGACCACCACGCCGATGTGCGGGCGGCCGTTGCCGAACAGTCGCCAGGTCACCACGTCGCCGGGTTCGGGGCCTTCGAAGCCGTCGCCCGATCGCGCCGCCCGGCTGGCCTGCACGCGGGCGCCCTGGCGGTCGAGATAGGTCTCCAGGTTCAGCACCCGCCGGTGGTCGATATTGGCGTCGGCGCTCTTCTGACCCCAGGCGCGGCGGGCGGGATAGGCCGAAAAGGCGCGCACCATGTCGGCGTGCACGCGTTCCTGCAGGTCGACGTTCCAGGCGTCGCGGGCGGCCCGCACCAGCACGTCGGCGCAGACGCCGGTGGTGCGCAGCACGTCGCCGCGCGGATAGCCGATCGCCCGGTAGCTGGGATCGTAGTCCGTGGTCACGCCCACCTGCGCCCGCGCCGCCTTGGCCAGCCGCAGGCCGTCGCCGGGGCTCGCCGCGCCCAGCCAGGGAGCGGCGGCCAGCAAGCCCAGCGCTGAACGGCGATCGAAGTGAAGCATGGCGGCAAGCTCCGCCGTGATCGGGGCGGGTTTTGGGCGAACGTTGGTCGCTCGCGTGTCATTCCTCGTCCAGAAGGCGAGCGCCCGGGCCCTGGGCGGCCAGTTCGTCGCGTGGATTGCGCAAGGGGCAGGCTTTCAGCGACAGGCAGCCGCAGCCGATGCAGTCGTCCATCTGGTCGCGCAGCCGGGTCAGGCGGCGGATGCGGGCGTCCAGATCCTCGCGCCAGGCCGCCGACAGTTCGCGCCAGTCGTCGACGCTGGGCGCGCGGTCGTCGGGCAGGGCGGCCAGGGCGTCCTTGATCTCGTTCAGCGGCATGCCGGTGCGCTGGGCCACCTTGATGATGGCCACCCGCCGCAGCACGCCGCGCGGATAGCGCCGCTGGTTGCCCTCGCTGCGCAGGCTGCGGATCAGGCCCTTGGTCTCGTAGAAGTGCAGGGCCGAGACGGCGACCCCGCTGCGCCTGGCCACTTCGCCGACGCTGAGGGTCTGGAAGGACGACGGGCAGGGCTCGGACATCGGCGCTTGACCTCAAGTTTGGTTGAGGTTTTACAGGAGGGGCTCCTTCCCCGGCAACGCCCTTCAGGAGCGCCCCCATGACCTTCGCCGCCACCACGACCGCCGCAGCAGCCGCCGCCGTCGCCAGCGCCATCGAGCCGCTCGCCGCCCGGCCCGAACCGGTGGTCAACATCAGCGTCATCCGTCCCAGGGAAGGGCAGTACGAGGCGTTCCTCGAGCTGCAGCTGGCCCAGCATCGGCGCCTGCGCGGCCAGGTGAAGGGCCTGCGCGGCGCGCGGCTGTTCCGCTCCGAGCAGGGACTGGTGCTGATCTCGGTGTTCGACACGGAGGAAGACGCCGAGGCCTTCCGCCGGGATCCCCGCCTCACCGACCACCTGGCCCGCGTCCGCCCGTTGATCGAGCGCTCGGAGGCGGGCGTGTTTTCGGAGGCCTATGCGGTGGGAGCGATCTGAGAAAACCTCCCCCCGTGGGGGAGGCGGCCGAAGGCCGGTGGGGGGAAGCTTTCAGCTTTCGAGGCGCCGGCGCCTTCGCAACCACGCCCCCCACCGATCGCTGCGCGATCGCCTCCCCCACAGGGGGAGGTTCCTCAGGCCGCGACGACCGCGTTCGACCGCACCCGCACGAAGCTGCCCGGCGCGTCCTCGAAGGCCTTCAGCGGGCCCTTGGACGGGTCGCGGGCCGGGACCAGCTTGCCCGACTTGGCCTTCAGCCACTGCGCCCAGTGCGGCCACCACGAGCCCGGGTGCTCGACCGCGCCCTCGATCCAGCCCTCGACCGAGCCGGGCAGGGCGTCGTTGGTCCAGTGCTGGTACTTCCTGGCGTCCGGATGGTTGATCACCCCGGCGATGTGGCCCGAGCCCGCCATGGTGAAGGTCACCGGCCCGCCGAAGGCCCGCGCGCCGCGATAGACGCTGCGATAGGGGGCGATGTGGTCGTCCTTCGACGACTGCACGTAGATCGGCGTCTTCACCTTCGACAGGTCCAGCTGCTCGCCGCCCAGGCTGAGCAGGCCCTGGGTCAGGGTGTTGTCCTTGTAGAAATTGCGCAGATAGAACAGGTGCAGCGATTTCGGCATCCGCGTCTGGTCGGCGTTCCAGAACAGCAGATCGAACGGGCGCGGCTCCTTGCCCATCAGGTAGTTGTTGATGAAGAACGACCAGATCAGGTCGTTGCCGCGCAGGGCGTTGAAGGTGTCGGCCATCGACTGGCTGGGCAGGAAGCCGCCTTCCTGGTCCATCCGCTGTTCGATCTCCTTCAGCCAGCTCTCGTCGGTGAACAGCAGAAGGTCGCCGGCCTCGGCGAAGTCCTGCTGGGCCGCGAAGAAGGTCGCCGAATTGATCCGCTTGTCGCCGCGGGCGGCCATGTGCGCCAGGCCGCACGACAGGAGCGTGCCGCCGATGCAGTAGCCGACGGTGTTGACCTTATCGACGCCGCACTGGGTCATCACCTGCCGGCTGGCGTCGTAGATCCCCTCGAGCATGTAGTCCTCGAAGGTCTTGGCGGCGAGCTTGGCGTCCGGATTGACCCACGAGGCGACGAACACCGTGAAGCCCTGGCCGGTCAGCCAGCGGATCATCGAGTTCTCGGGCCGCAGATCCAGAATGTAGAACTTGTTGATCCAGGGCGGGAAGATCAGCAGCGGGATCTCGTACTGCTGCTCCGTGGTCGGATCGAACTGCAGCAGCTGCAGGATGTCGTTCTGGTAGACGACCTTGCCGGGGGCGGTGGCGACGTTCTCGCCGACCTTGAACTTGGCCAGGTCGGTCTGGCTGATGGCCAGCTGGCCGCCGCCGCGCTCCAGGTCGGCGGCGAAGTTCTCCATGCCGCGCTTCAGGCTCTCGCCGCCGGTCTGCATCACCTCGCGCAGGGCCGCGGGATTGGAGATCAGGAAGTTCGACGGCGAGAAGGCGTCGGTGAGCATCTTGGTGAAGAACTCGACGCGGCGCTTGGACTGCGGGTCGACGTTCTGGGCCTGGGCCACCAGGCCGTTCAGCCAGTTCGACGTCAGCAGGTAGGACTGCTTCATCATGTCGAACACCGGGTTGGACACCCAGTCGGGGTCGGCGAAGCGCTTGTCGCCCTGGGCGGGCGAGACCACGGGCTTGGCTTCCTCGCCGATCGCCCGGCGGGCGGCGGACTGCCACAGCTCCATGTAGCCGCTGAAGAGGTCGGCCTGGGCCCGCAGCAGCCGGTCGGGCTGGGCCGCCAGGCTGCCGATCACCTCGTTGAGGGCGGGGGCGACGTGGAACGGGTCGGGCGACAGGGCCGCGGGCCGGTCGGCCTGGCGCAGGGCGGCCTCGGCGATCGCGCCCTGGGCGGTGACCGCCGCGCGGGCCAGGTTCGCCGACAGGGTCTCCATCATCTTCCGCTGCTCTTCGGTCAGCAGCGAGGTCAGGTCCGGACCGGAAGGGAAGGCGGCGCCGGCCGATTCGGCCCCGGGAAGCGGCTCGGGCGGCGGGGCAGGGGGCTTGGGCGCGGCGGCGGCCTTCTTGGCGGCGGCAGGGGCCTTTCTAGGCTTGGGCGGCGCCTTCGCGCTCTTGCCCGCGTCCTTGCCGGTGGTCCCGCCCTTTGCCATGCGCGTTCCTTCCGTCTGAATGTCGTCGAATAGGCGGGCCGATTCTCGTTCGGCGCCTTCCGCTCGCCGCGATCATCGCATAAGACCTGAGGCAAGATGAACGGCCAAACCGGTAAAATCGTACGTCACGGCGCCTCGCTCGCGGTCCTCGCGATCGTGCTGGCGGCCTGCGCTTCCTCGCCGTTCACGCCGCCGCCCGCGGACCCGACCTCGCCGCTGGCCGCCGCCGCCGACGCGGCCGCGCATCAGCGCGGCAAGCTGCCGACCTTCGCCGACATCCCGCAGATTCCGACCGACATTCCCAAGCCGTCGGAATACAAGGCCCAGGTCCAGGCGGAGCAGGCGGCCGCCGCCCAGCTCAAGCGCGACACCGCGCCCGAGACCTTCGCCCTGAGCGACACCGACGGTTTCGCCGCCCGCGCCCAGCGCGCGGCCCGCGTTCCGCCGTCGGAGATTCCGACCGCCGCCGACCGCGCCGAGACCGAAGCCTTCGCCAAGGCTGCTCGCGGCCGAGCTACCCCGCCTCCGTCCAAGCCCCAATAGGGCGACGGAGGCATAATTTTCCTTCAGCTGGCTTGGCTAGGCCCCGCTTGGGGTCTATCCATGCCCGACTTTTCGCTCCTGCAGCGCCAGAGGGCGCACGAGCCATCATGACCGCCGATTTTCACCGTATCCGTCGCCTGCCGCCCTACGTCTTCGAAGAGGTCAACCGCATCAAGGCGCGCCTGCGCGGCCAGGGCGTCGACATCATCGACTTCGGCATGGGCAACCCGGACATGCCCACGCCCCAGCACATCGTCGACAAGCTGATCGAGACCTCGCGCGACCCGCGCTCGGGCCGCTACTCGGCGTCGAAGGGCATTCCCGGCCTGCGCAAGGCCATGGCCGGCTACTACGACCGCCGTTTCGGCGTGAAGCTGAACCCCGACACCGAGGTGATCTCGACCCTGGGCTCGAAGGAGGGCTTCGCCAACCTCGCCCAGGCCCTGACCGCTCCCGGCGACGTCATCATCTGCCCGAACCCGGCCTATCCGATCCACGCCTTCGGCTTCATCATGGCCGGCGGCGTCATCCGCCACGTGCCGGCGCTGAGCCCCGAGCAGTACCTCTCCAACATCAGCCGCGCGGTGAAGCACTCGGTGCCGCCGCCGTCCGTGCTGATCCTCTCCTATCCGTCCAACCCGACGGCCCAGACGGTCGATCTCGACTTCTACAAGGACGCCGTCGCGCTCGCGAAGAAGCACGACCTGCTGGTCATCAGCGACGTGGCCTACGGCGAGATCTATTTCGAGGACAACCCGCCGCCGTCGATCCTGCAGGTCGAGGGCGCGAAAGACATCGCCGTCGAGGTCAACTCGCTGTCGAAGACCTACGCCATGGCCGGCTGGCGCGTGGGCATGGTGGTCGGCAACGCCCGCATCTGCGCGGCCCTGGCCCGCGTGAAGTCCTATCTCGACTACGGCGCCTACACGCCCGTGCAGGTGGCTGCGGCCGCCGCCCTGAACGGTCCGCAGGACTGCGTGGAAGAGATCCGCGGCATCTACAAGGGCCGCCGCGACACGCTCGTGTCGTCGATGAAGCGCGCCGGCTGGGACATCCCCAATCCGCCCGCCTCGATGTTCGCCTGGGCCAAGATCCCCCCGCAGTTCGAAGCCGCCGGCTCGATGCTGTTCTCGCGTCTGCTGATCGAGGAGGCCGGCGTCGCCGTCGCCCCCGGCATCGGCTTCGGCGAGTATGGCGAGGGCTATGTCCGCATCGGCCTCGTGGAGAACGAGCACCGCATCAAGCAGGCCGCGCGCAACGTGAAGAAGTTCATCGCCAACGCCGACCAGATCCTAGCCAAGGCCCACAACAGCCTCGAACAGATCTGAGCCTGAAAATCCTCGCCCTTCGACAGGCTCAGGGTGAGGATTTCCGCGTCACACGCCTACACTGGACCTCTTCCTGAGCCTGTCGAGGGACGAGGGCGGCCCCACGGGGCCATCGGAACACGAGGAACCGCACCATGACTCAGAAAACCTGGCGCGTCGGCGTCGCCGGCCTCGGCACCGTAGGCGGCGGCCTCCTGCAGTTCCTGGCCGAACGTCCCGACTTCGCCCCGGCCGGCGACCGCGCCGTCGTCACCGCCGTCTCGGCCCGCTCCAAGTCGCGCCCGCGCACGGTCGACATCTCGGGCCTGGAATGGTTCGACGATCCGGTCGCCCTGGCCTCGTCCGAGAACGTCGACCTGTTCGTCGAGCTGGTCGGCGGCAGCGACGGCCCGGCCAAGGCCGCGGTTGAGGCCGCCCTGAAGCTGGGCAAGCCCGTCGTCACCGCCAACAAGGCCCTGATCGCCGAGCACGGCGCCGAACTGGCGGCTCTGGCCGAAGCCAACAACGTGCCGCTGCTGTTCGAGGCCGCCGTCATGGGCGGCACCCCGGCGGTGAAGATGCTGCGCGAGGCCATGGTCGGCGACGACGTCGTCTCGGTGGCCGGCATCCTCAACGGCACCTGCAACTACATCCTCTCCGAGATGGAGAAGACCGGCCGCGACTTCTCCGACGTGCTGCGCGAGGCCCAGGCCCTGGGCTACGCCGAGGCCGATCCGACCATGGACGTCGGCGGCTTCGACGCCGGCCACAAGATCACCATCCTGGCCGCCCTGGCCTTCGGCTGCGCCCCCAACTACGAGGCCGCCGAGATCGAGGGCATCAGCGAGGTCGAGCTGCTCGACATCAAGCTGGCCAAGGACCTCGGCTACCGGATCAAGCTGATCGCCGGCACCGCCAAGTCCGACGACGGCGTGTCGGTGAAGGTCCATCCCACCCTGATCCCGCTGGAGCATCCGCTGGCCCAGGCCGGCGGCGCGCTGAACGCGCTCTTCATCGAAGGCAAGCGCATCGGCCGCATCTTCATCCAGGGGCCGGGCGCGGGCGCGGGCCCGACCGCCGCCGCGGTCGCCGCCGACATCGCCGACGTCATGACCAAGGCCGTCCGCCCGGTGTTCCAGGCGCCGGCCGGGGCCCTGGCGCCGTTCGTGGCCGTCGATCCGGCCCGCAGCGTGGGCAAGGCCTATCTGCGGATCATGGTCCGCGACGAGCCCGGCGCCATCGCCGCGATCTCCGAAACCCTGGCCGAATGCGGCGTCTCGATCGACGCCTTCCTGCAGAAGCCCGTCGAAGGCGCGGGCGGCGTGCCGATCGTGCTCGTCACCCATGCGACTCCGGAATCGAAGCTTCTCGACGCGATTACACGCATCGAAAAGCTGCAGGCCGTGCTAGAGCGTCCCCGTCTTCTGCGCGTCGCGCGCAACTAGAGGCCCGAAAACTTAAAGAGGTCCAGGGAAGACGCATTGGGAAATTAGCCTCGCCACGGGCTGGGAGACACTGATGAGTTCCAACACCCTGGACCGTTCTCTGGTCCTGGATGCGGTCCGCGTGACCGAAGCCGCCGCCATCGCGTCCTGGACCATGGTCGGCCGGGGTGACGAGATGGCCGCCGACCAGGCGGCCGTCGACGCCATGCGCAACGCGCTGAATGAACTCTCCATCGACGGCGAGATCGTGATCGGCGAGGGCGAGCGCGACGAAGCGCCGATGCTCTATATCGGCGAGAAGGTGGGCCGCGGCGGCCCGACGGTCGACATCGCCCTCGACCCGCTGGAAGGCACCACCCTGACGGCCAAGGCCATGCCCAACGCGCTGGCCGTGATGGCCTGGGCGCCCAAGGGCACGCTGCTGAACGCCCCCGACACCTACATGGACAAGATCGCCTGCGGTCCGGGCTATCCGGCGGGCGTCATCGACCTCGACAAGTCGCCGGCCGAGAACGTCAGGGCGCTGGCGCAGGCCAAGGGCGTCGATCCCTCGCAGATCACCGTCTGCGTGCTGGACCGTCCGCGCCACGCCGAGATCATCGCCGGCGTTCGTTCGGCGGGCGCGCGGGTCAACCTGATCACCGACGGCGACGTCGCCGGCGTCATCAACACCGCCGATCCGGCCACCGGCGTCGACCTCTATCTCGGCTCCGGCGGCGCGCCCGAGGGGGTGCTGGCCTGCGCCGCGCTCAAGTGCGTCGGCGGCCAGTTCCAGGGGCGCCTCGTCTTCCGCAACGCCGACGAGCGGGCCCGCGCCGCGCGCTGGGGCGTCACCGAGTTCGACAAGAAGTACGACCTGCACGAAATCGTCCGCGCCGACGCCATCTTCGCGGCCACCGGCGTCACCTCCGGCGCGCTGCTCGACGGGGTGACGTTCAGGGACGGATTCGTCCACACCCACAGCCTGGTGATGAATTCCTCGACCGGCGTCGTGCGCGAAGTGCGCATGAAGCGTCGCGTCTAGGCGCGAGGGGCGGGCTTTGGTCGCCGGCCCATTCCGCTACGTAATACTGTCGTACTAGTCTGCGAGTCGGCTCGCAGCCGCGGCGCGCTTCGCCGCCCGTCCATTCGAGGCCTTTTTCCATGACCGCCCTGATCGATCTCGCCAGCCACCTCGCCGGCGATCCCTCCAGTCCCGCGGTCAAGACCGTCGTCGCCGAGATCGCCGCCGCCTGCGCCCGCATCAGCCGCGTGGTGGCCGGCGGGGCGATCCTGGGCAACCTCGGCGCGGCCGGGGTGACCAACGTCCAGGACGAGGAGCAGAAGAAGCTCGACATCCTGACCAATGATCTCCTGAGCGACGCCCTGATGGCCTGCGAACCCGTCGCGGGCCTGGCCTCGGAGGAGCTGGAGGACATCCAGCCCACCGGCCGCCAGGGCGGCTACCTCGTCACCTTCGATCCGCTGGACGGCTCCAGCAACATCGACGTCAACGTCTCGGTCGGCACCATCTTCTCGGTCCTGCCGGCCGCCGAGGGGCGCGCCGCCGAGGAGGCGGACTTCCTGCAGCCCGGCCGTCACCAGGTGGCCGCCGGCTACGCCGTCTACGGCCCGCAGACCATGCTGGTGCTGACCCTGGCCTCGGGCGTCGTGGGCTTCACCCTGTCGGCCGACGACCGCTGGCTGCTGACCCACGCCTCGGCGACCATTCCGGCCGACACCGCCGAGTTCGCCATCAACGTCTCCAACCAGCGCCATTGGGCGGCCCCGATCCGCCGCTATGTCGACGGGTGCCTCGCCGGCAAGGACGGCCCGCGGGCCAAGAACTTCAACATGCGCTGGGTGGCCTCGATGGTCGCCGACGTGCACCGGATCCTGATGCGCGGCGGCGTCTTCATGTACCCGTGGGACGCCCGCGAGCCGGGCAAGCCCGGCAAGCTGCGCCTGATGTACGAGGCCAATCCGATGGCCCTGATCGTAGAACGCGCCGGCGGCAAGGCCACCGACGGCGTCACCCCGATCCTGGACCTCGCCCCTTCCAAGCTGCACCAGCGCGTGCCCGTGGTCCTCGGCTCCGCCAACGAAGTCGACGAAGTCGCCCGCGAAACCGCCGCCGGCTAAAAGATCCTCCCCCTCTGGGGGAGGTGGCGCGAAGCG
>JASGDR010000405.1:0-2662 GCA_047607095.1 Caulobacter sp. | reverse complement strand
CGAGGCCGGTCAGGAGGTGTTCACCGCCTGGTCCTACGCCCGCTACACCGAGGCGGTCGCCGCCGCCGGCAAGGCGGCCTATCCGCTGCCGATGTACGTCAACGCCGCGCTGAACCGCACCGGCAAGAAGCCCGGCGAATATCCCAGCGGCGGGCCGCTGCCGCACCTGCTCGACGTCTGGAAGACCGGCGCGCCGAGCCTGGATCTGCTGTCGCCCGACATCTACTTCCCGAACTTCAGCGACCTGGCCGCCCGGTTCGTACGGCCCGACAACGCGCTGTTCATCCCCGAGGCCAACAACGCCGGCGCCCCGGAGACCCCGGCCAACGCCTTCTACGCCTTCGGCGACCTCGACGCTCTGGGCTTCTCGCCGTTCGCCATCGAGAGCGTGAACGCCGAGGAGCAGAAGGCCATGGCCGACGCCTACGCCGTCCTGCGCCAGCTGGCGCCGGCCCTGCTGGAGGCGCAGGGAGAGGGAACTATGGCCGGCTTCAAGCCGCGCGTGCTCGAGGACGGGACGGTGCTGGATGCGCCGGTGGCCCGCGTGATGGGCGACTATCGGTTCGAGGTCGGCTTCATCGATCCCTGGACGCCCAAGGGCTCGCAGAAGCCCGCCACCCATGGCGGCCTGATTATCCAGATCGGTCCCGAGGACTACCTGATCGCTGGCCGAGGTATCGTCGTCACCTTCGCCGGCGCGGGGAAGGGGCCGCCCCTGGCCGGGATCGACAGGGCCGAGGAGGGGGTGTTCGACGATCAGGGACGCTGGGTTTCGGGCCGCTTGCTCAACGGCGACCAGACCCACCAGGGCCGCCACATCCGCCTGTCGCCCGACCAGTTCCAGATCCAGCGCGTGCGTTTCTACCGGTATCGGTAGCCCTCACATCACCCACCGCAGCCCCACCCGCACCTCGCGCCCCGTATCGTGCCGATAGGTCGGGATCAGCGTGCGGTCGCTGAACTGGCGCTGCGGCGCGCCGGTCAGGTTGGAGGCCTCGGCCGTCAAGGTCAGGCTGGGCGACAGCTCCAGGCGCGCGGCGGCGTCCAGCGTGGTCAGCGGATCCACCCCGTCCACGTCGCCGCCGTTGGGGGCGGGGATCGTCGCCAGATAGCGGCCGCGACGGCTGACGGCGATCCGCGCCTCCAGGCCCGGCCGCTGATAGGCGAGGGCGAGATTGGCGGCCAGCCGCGGCGCGCCCAGGGCGTCCTGCATGTCCACCCAGGTCCCGGTCTGATCGAGCAACCGCACCATGGTGCGGGTGTAGGCCCCCGCGCCCTGCAGGGTCCAGTGCGCGCTCAGGGCGGCGCGGAACGAGGCCTCGACCCCGGTCAGGCGACCGGGACCGGTGTTGATCGGCCGCGAGAACTGCCAGATCGGCAGGGTCGGCGAGCAATCGAGCGCCGCGCCGCAGGCCGCCGCCGCCACGCTGTCGGGAAGGCCGAACGGATTGGCCGAGAACAGGGTCGGCCGCGTCGTCGTCGATTGCACCGTGGTGGCGATGTTCTTGCGATAGATGGCCGCCGCCACCTGCAGCCCGGGCCGCGGCCGCCAGTCCGCCGACAGGTCGAAGGCGTCGGCTCGGGTGGGGCGCAGGTTCGGATTGCCCGACGAGGCCGACTTGGCCCCCGTCGTCGACAGGCCCACGCCTGGGCGCAGGCTGATCAGGTCGGGCCGCACCATCACCCGCGCCGCCCCGAACCGCACCACCAGGTCGGGGGTCGCGATCCAGGCCAGGTTCATCGAGGGCAGCGTCGACCAGTAGGCGTTGGAGGCCGTCTTCCAGCGCAGGCCGGCGTCGGGGGCGACGTCCAGCCCGCCGGCTTCGATCCCGGTGCGCACCGCCCGCACGCCCGCCTCGCCCCAGAACCGGCGGCCCGCGTCACGCGGCAGAGCCAGCTGCAGGTAGAGCGCGTCGGCCCGTTCGGTCACCGCGTAGTTCAGCGCCGCCACCGGGCCGGGGCCGGTTTCGTAGCAGGCGGCGTCCGGGCAGGCCGCCGCCAGGGCCCGCGCCACGTCGAAGGCCAGCCATTGGCCGGGCGCGCCGCTAACGCCGAAATCCACGCCCCGGCCGACCAGTTGGGCGTAGTCGGTCACCGACAGGCCCGCCAGACCGCCGGGCAGTGAGGCGTTGACGTTGCCGATCCCGCCGTCCGAGCGCATCCGCGCCGCTCCGACGGTGCGATAGGTCTTGGCCAGCAGGCCCGCGCGCCAGTCGATCGGACCCGTCCGGTCCTCCAGATCCAGGGCCAGGGAGCGATAACTGTTGTCGACCCAGTTGGGATCGGAGCGGAACTCGCTGGCGGTCCAGGCGGCGGGCGTGGTCAGGGCCGCGTCGCCGAAGCTCAGGGCCGGCCGGTCGCCGTCGGAGAAGTCGTAGGAAAAGCCGTCGACGTCGAATTGCTCCAGATAGAGGGTCTGCTGCACCGGGTTGCTGAAGTCCGAGCGGCTGAAGCCCAGCAGCATCCGGCCCTCGACGCCCTCGCGAAACCGATGGCTGGCCGCCAGGGTGGTCTGGCGGAAGAGCGTGCTCAGCACGTCGCGCCGGGCCTCGGAGCGCACGTCCACCCCGTCGAAGCGGCCGGCGATCAGCACCGGCTTGCGGCCGCCGAACATCACGATGTCGCCCTGGGTCACCGTCACGGCGTTGAGGCCGCAGCGCGG
>JASGDR010000404.1:0-4018 GCA_047607095.1 Caulobacter sp. | reverse complement strand
GACCACGCCCGAGGTGGTGATGGCGGCGTAGTTGCCGACGTCGATCGAGCCCGCGCCCTGGTACTCGCCGAGCACCGGCTTCTTGGTGATGACGTTGATGGCGCCGGCCGTGGCGTTGCGGCCGTAGAGCGTGCCCTGCGGGCCGCGCAGCACCTCGACGCGATCGACGTCGTAGAACAGCGCGCCCAGCGAGCTGGAGCGGGCCTGGTAGATGCCGTCGATGTGGTAGGCCACCGCCGGGTCGCCGACCTCGGTGGTGTTGGTGCTGCCGATGCCGCGCAGGAAGACCTGGGCCGTGCCGGCGCCGCTGGAGGTGATCTGCAGGGCCGGGACCTGGCTAGCCAGGTCGACCACGGTCTTGACCCCCTGCGATTCCAGCTTGTCGCCGGTGACCGCCGAGACGGTCAGCGGGGTCTTCTGCAGGTTCTCGCTGCGCCGCTGGGCGGTGATGACGACCTCGTCGAGAGCGACCGGCTCGCCGTCCTGGGCGAAAGCAACGGGCGCGTTGAAGCACACGACCGCCAGGGCGGCCGAAGCGAAGAGCATGGTGCGCATGTCTGTCCCCTTTCCTGCGCGGACCGGAAGACGGATCGACGCTTTCACGCCGCCGGTTCCAGCCAGTTCCCGGCGCCGCTTTGGACGTCCGGGAAATGTTTCCTCCGCCCCTTGTCCCGGGGCTTGAGCCAACGCCTCGCCCCAGGAATGCCCCGGTGACGACAACGTTGTCGTAGATTGACATCACGATACGACAACGTTGTCTATGCCATTTTCAAAAGACACCGCTGTCTGGAATTATCTCCGACAACCATCCCAAAAACAGGGATCAAGAGTCCTGATTTTGAATATCAGGGGGGATAAAATACCTCAACCGCGCCGAGAGTTCAGACCTCCGAGGGACGCCGAAGAGCCTCTCTCGACGATGTGGTAGTCGAGCTGCCTGGCGGCCGTGCGGTTGCGGAAACGCGGGTCACCGAATCCTTCGATCAGCATCTCGGTCGCCGCCTCGGCCATTTCGGCGATCGGCTGGTGCACGGTCGTCAGCCCCGGCCAGGACGACTCCGCCGCCGGGCCATCATCGAACCCCGCAACGGTCAGGTCGTCGGGAATGGAGAGCCCCCGCTTCGTGGCGGCGGACATCAGGCCGAGGGCCATGCCGTCGTTGGCCGCGAAGATCGCCGTCGGCGGTTCGGACAGCGACAGCAGCCTGTCGCCGGCCTCCAGGCCCGACAGCGGCAGAAAGTCGCCGGCCGCGATCCATTCCGGCTTCACGCGGGCGCCGCGCTCGGCCATGGCGGTCATGTAGCCCTCGCGCCGGCGGCGGGCCGAGCCGTGCTCGGCGGGACCGTCGATGAAGCCGATCCTTCGGTGACCGAGATCCCACAGCCGCGCGACCATGTCGTGGGCCGCCTGCTGGTCGTCCATGAACACATAGGGCGAGCGGCCGAAGTCGCGGCCCGGCGCGACGCGCACATAGGCCAGGCCCTGGGCCTCGATGATCTCGAGGATCTCGGGATCGTCGCAGACCGGCGGCGTCAGCACGAGGCCGTCGAAGCGGCCGGCCTTGAGGGCCTCGCCGAAGGTCGGCCCCCTGCCCTGCCCCAGGTCGTCGACCTGTTCGATGACCATGTGATAGCCGGCGCGCCGGCAGGCGCGCATGGCCCCGACCTGGACCTCGCCGACATAGTGGTAGGCGCCGACCCGCATGAAGACCACGCCGATCAGGTAGCTGCGGCGGCTGGACAGCGAACGGGCCGAGACATTGGGACGATAGCCGAGCCTGGCGATCAGGTCCTCGACGCGGGCGCGGGTCTCGGGACCCACGCCCTCCTCACGATTGATCACCCGCGAGACGGTCTTGATCGAGACCCCCGCCTGCTTGGCGATATCGACGATGGTGATGTCGCTCATGCGTCCCGCCCGGCCGTTCGCGGACGACCGCGAAATCCTGTGGTAGCGGGCGAGGCGATCCCCTCGCAAGCCCTGCCCTAGCGGCAATCGACGACGCGGGGATCCAGCAGGGTCCGGGCGGCGCAGGCCGCATGGGTCAGGGGCCGATGGTAGGTGAAGGGCGCATAGGCCAGGAAGCCCAGCAGCACCGCCCCCGTCCCGCCCGCCAGCAACACCGCCCTGCGCCGGGCGAAGACCGGCCAGCGCGCGCAGGCCTCTTCGAACGCCAGGGTCGCCAGGGCCCAGCTGATCAGAAGCCCCGGGAAGTAGTGATAGAGATAGAGCACCCGCTGCCGGGCCAGCAGCAGGTGGACGGCCATGAACAGGACCCAGCCCGCCAGCAGGGTCGCCGTCAGGCGTCGGCGCGCGGCCGCCGCCTCGTCGCGCGGCCCGGGCAGGAAGAGCAGCGCGGCCGCGCCGAGCACGCCCAGCACCCCGATGGCCCAGCCCGCCGGATTGCCGGCCAGCTGCAGGTAGCTGGTCGTGCGGCCGTCGCTGTCCCAGCGGTAGTTGATGGCCCCGCCCATCACCGGCCAGACCGCCGGCGAAGAGCCGTTGGGATCGGCCTTGGGCGTGCCGGCGAAGTCGGCGGCGACATAGCGCCGGTAGTCGAGGCTCGCCGCCCAGACCACCGCGGGCGACAGCGATCGCCGCCCTTCGAGGAAGGCCTGGTAGGTCGGGGAAACGAAAGCCGCGTCGCGCACGCCGGCGGGCTCGCCGCGCATCGGCGGCAGCGGCGCGACCGCCAGATGGACGATCATCGTCGACGCGACGGCCGCGAGCCCTCCGATCCCGAGACCGGCCACACGCAAGACCGCCGCGCGCAGCGGGCGCCCTCCCCCCAAGGCCAGCACCGGCAGCAGCAGGCCTATCGGGGCCAGGACCAGGGCGTTCAATCGCACCATGGCCGCCAGGCCGATCAGCGCGCCGAAAGCCAGGGCCTCGCCCACCTTGGACCGCCCACGGCGCGCCGCGACGGCCAGCACCAGCAGGGCCGCCAGCACGAAGACCGACTGGAAGGCGTCCAGATGGCCGGCGCGGAACTGCACGGCCAGGGCGTTGTCGAAGATGTAGAGGTTGGCGAACGCCAGGGCCGCGCCCATCCGCCCGCCGGTCAGGACCAGGGCCAGCCTGAAGAACAGCGCCGCCCCGACGATCCCGAACAGCGCCGAAGCCGAACGCAGGCCCCAGTAGCTGAAGCCGACCGGGACTTCCTCGCCCTTCACCGACTTCGTCTCGGCAAGGCGATGGACGGGCAGGTTCTGGTTGTCGTTCACGACCAGCGCGCCCGCCGCGATCAGCATCAGGCCGAGCGGCGGGTGCGAGGCGAACTGGGCGGTGCGCTCCAGGTAGCGCTGGGTCGAGGTCAGATAATAGGCCTCGTCCCAGGTGGCTGGGCGGGGGAGCCCAGGCGCGGCAGGAGGACGAGCGCCGACAGCGCGGCGACCAGCAGGGTCGCCAGCCATCGCGCCTTCGCCGTCGTCGCCTCGGCCGCCCCCGCCGCCATCGATCGTCAGACCGCCAGGCCGATCACGACCGTACCGGTGTAGCCGGCCGAGACGCTGCCGCTGAGGCTGGGCGTCTGGGCGGCGATCTGGGCGCTGGTGTTGTCGCCGAAGACGTTGTCGCTGGCGATCGTGATCGCGGCCTTGTTGGTGACGCTGGCGCTGTAGCCGGTGGCGCCGGCGTAGACCGTGTCGCAGATCGCGCTGGGCATGGCGAACTGCGAGACCAGCACGCGGTTGGCGTAGCCGGTGGCGGTGGCCAGGCTCGGATAGACCTCGAAGTGGATGTGCGGCCAGCGGCCCGAATAGCAGCCGGGGAAGATGGTGGTGAAGGTCACCTGGCCGTTGCTGTCAGTCACCTGCACGCCGCGCAGATAGTTCTCGTCCTGGATGCCGCTGGAATAGAGCGAGTAGTTGCCGTCGCGGGTGCAGTGCCAGATGTAGATGGCGTAGCCCGACAGCGCCGCGCAGCTGTTGTTGGTGTTGACCAGGGTGATGGTCAGGGTCAGCTGCACGCCCGGCGCCGTGGTGGTGGAGCTGCCGAAGCTGGAGCGGATGTCGCTGCG
>JASGDR010000403.1:0-4190 GCA_047607095.1 Caulobacter sp. | reverse complement strand
CCGCACCTTCGACATCGACGAGCAGATCAAGGGCCAGAAGCTGGAAGAGCGCATCTATCGCCTGCGCTGCGTCGAGGGCTGGTCGATGGTGATCCCCTGGGTCGGCTTTCCGCTGAAGGACCTGATCGCGGCGGTCAAACCCACCTCGAAGGCCAGGTTCGTCGCCTTCGAGACGCTGATGCGCCCCTCGGAAATGACCGGCCAGAAGTGGGACGTGCTGCAGTGGCCCTATCGCGAGGGGCTGCGCATCGACGAGGCGACCCACCCGCTGGCGCTGATCGCCGTCGGCCTCTACGGCGAGACCCTGCCCAATCAGAACGGCGCGCCGCTGCGGCTGGTCACGCCCTGGAAGTACGGCTTCAAGAGCATCAAGTCGATCGTCCGGATCACCCTCGTCGAGCGCCAGCCGCCAACGGCCTGGAACCTGTCGGCGCCGCGCGAGTACGGCTTCTATTCCAACGTCAATCCGGCCGTGGACCACCCCCGCTGGTCGCAAGCCACCGAGCGCCGGATCGGCGAGTTCCGGCGACGCGAGACCCTGCCGTTCAACGGCTACGGCGAGTGGGTGGCGGATATGTACCGCGGCATGGATCTGAAGAAGTTCTACTGATGAAGGACGCTGAAAAAGCCCCCTTCCCCCTTGATGGGGGAAGGGCTCGTAAGAAACCCTCCAAGACCCGCGACGCCCTCGTCTACGCCGCCGTCTGGCTGGCCTGCGCCGCGCCGCTGCTGTGGCTGGCGTTCCGCGCCTTCGCCGGCGACCTGGGGGCCAATCCGATCGAGACCCTGGTGCGGCAGCTGGGCGTCTGGGGGCTGCGGCTGCTGCTGGTCGGCCTGGCGATCACCCCGGCGGCGGTGATCCTGAAGAAGCCGCGCCTGGCCCGCTTTCGTCGCACCATCGGCCTCTTCGCCTTCGCCTACGTCTCGCTGCACCTTCTCAGCTATGTCGGCGTCGACCTCTATTTCGACTTCGGCCGGCTGGTGAAGGACATCCTCAAGCGGCCCTTCATCACCCTGGGGATGGCGGCGTTCGTGCTGCTGGCGCCGCTGGCGGTCACCTCGACCAACGGCTGGGTGATCCGCATGGGCCGGGCGGCCTGGAGCCGGCTGCACTGGCTGATCTACGTGATCGTCCCGCTGGGGGTGGCCCACTACTACCTGCTGGTGAAGGCCGATCACCGGCCGCCGCTGGTCTATGCGGGCATCCTGGCGGCGCTGCTGGGGTGGCGGGTCTGGCGTAAAGCGAGCGCCAGATAGGAACCTCCCCCTGTGGGGGAGGCGATCGCGTAGCGATCGGTGGGGGGAGTGAGAGCCCGATAGACCAAGTCAGCGCAAGCTGAGAACCTCCCCCCTCCGGCCCTTCGGGCCACCTCTCCCAGAGGGGGAGGATCCTGGAAGGCGGGAGCGGCTACTTCGCCGCCGCCGTCTTCGCATAGGCCTGCGCCTGCCCCAGCAGCCGCAGCACATTCCCGCTCCAGACGGCCTCGATGTCGGCGTCGGAATAGCCGGCCGCCTTCAGGCGGGCGGTGATCTTGGGCAGGTCGGCGACGTCTTCGAAGCCCTCCACCCCGCCGCCGCCGTCCCAGTCGGCGCCGACGCAGACGGCCTTGGGGCCGCCGATCTTCAGCACGTGGTTCATGCTGTCCATAAAGGTGTCGAAGTTGGCGCGGATCGGCGGGTACTGCTTGTCGAGTTCGCCGCGCTTCTTGGCGTAGGCGACGACCTCGGCCTGGGTCGCCTCGTCGCGCGGCGGCTTGCCCAGGGCCTCCAGCGCGGCCTTGCGCTCGGGGCTGGGCGGGGCGGCCTTCAGATAGACCGAGTTGATGCAGATCGCCCCGCCGCTGTCGGCGATGCGCTTGATGTGGGCGTCGTCGAGATTGCGCGGGTGGTCGAAGACCGCCTTGGCACCGGAGTGCGAGGCGATGATCGGAACCTTCGACAGGGCCACGGCCTGGTCCACAACGTCGTCCGAGGCGTGGCTGACGTCGATCAGGATCCCCAGGCGGTTGGCCTCGGCGATCCAGCGCAGGCCCAGCGGCGAGAAGCCGTTCCAGATCTTGCCCTTGGGGTCGGTCGAGCTGTCGGCGAACTGGTTGTTGCGGAAGTGCACCGGCCCGGCCATGCGCACACCGGTCTTGTAGAAGGTCTGCATCAGGGTGAGGTCCTCACCCATCGGCCAGCTGTTCTCGATACTCTGGAAGGCGAACTTCTTGCCCGCCTTGTTGATGCGGATCGCGTCTTCCGGCGTGTAGGCCAGCTCGAACTTGTCGCTGTGAGCGGCCACCATCTCGCGGATCTCGGTGGCGCGGGTCAGGGCGAAGTCGCGTGCCCAGCGATAGCCCTCGGCGGTCAGGTCGCCCTGGCCGGTGTAGATCACGAAGAACCCGCCATCGAGGCCGCCGTCGTTCATCCGCGGCAGGTCTACCTGGGTGAAGTCCTGCCCCACGCTGTGGCGGTCGGTCATGCTCCAGCCGGGGCGGGAAAAATGCTCGGGCGTGTCGAGGTGGGTGTCCAGCGTCAGGATGCGCTCATGCAGGGCCCGGTCGGCTTTCGAAACGGGCGCGTCGGCGGCGTTGGCGGAAGCGCCCAGCAGGGCGGTCGAGGCGAGCAAGACTGACAGCAGGCGACGCATGGGGCACTCCGGAACAGCTGATCCGGTCAAGCTCGGAGGAGCAGGAGCCCGCGTCAAGGACATTAGATTTTCTTCGCGCCCACTTTTCTTGGGTGAGCGTCAGATCAGCCCCAGCGCCTTGAAGCTGGCCACCCCGTCGCGGCCGACCACCAGGTGATCGTGGACGACGATGCCCAGGGCCTTGCCGGCGTTGATGATCTGCCGGGTCATCTCGATGTCGGGCCGCGAGGGCGTGGGGTCGCCGCTGGGGTGGTTGTGCAGCAGGATGACGTTTGAGCTGGCCAGCTCCAGCGCCCGGCGCATCACCTCGCGCGGATAGACCGGCGCGTGATCGACCGTGCCGTGGTTCATCACCTCGTCGGCGATCAGCTGGTTCTTCTTGTCGAGGAACAGCACCCGGAACTGCTCGCGGGACTCGTTGGCCAGGGCGACCCGCACATAGCCCAGCAGCGCCGTCCACGACGAGATCACCGGCCGCTTGGCGATGGTCTCGCGCCCCGCGCGCAAGGTGGCCTCGTGCAGGATCTTCAGCTCGACGGCCGCGCTCTCGCCGACGCCGGAGACGGTCTTGAGCTCCTCCACCGTCGCCCCCAGCACCCCGGCGAACGAGCCGAACCGGGCCAGCAGCGCCTTGGCCAGGGGTTTGACGTCGCCGCGCGGCAGGCTGCGGAAGAGATAGAGCTCGAGCAGTTCGTAGTCGGGCAGAGCGGCCAGGCCCCCGGCCCGGGCCCGTTCGCGCAGGCGCTCGCGGTGGCCCGACTGGTGCGGGACCGGCGCTTTGCCGGCCGGGATCGCCATCGCCCCCTCAGGCGCTTTCGGCGCGCGCGGCTCAGCCTCCGACACCTTCAAGGACTTGCCGCTGACCATCGCGCCCCCTTGCGAGGGAAGGATTAGAGCTTAGCAATCAGAAGTTGTCGAGAGGGACCCCTCCGCCGCCCGCGCGAGGAGGGAGCCGCCAGGGGATCAGAACGCCGGAACCACCGCGCCCTTGTACTTCTCCGCCATGAAGGCCTTCACCTCGGGCGACGTCAGGGCCTTGGCCAGCTTGGCCACGCGCGGGTCCGAAGCATTGTCGGCGCGGCTGACCAGGAAGTTCACATAGGGGCTGGTCTTGTCCTCGATCAGCAGGGCGTCCTTGGACGGATCGAGCTTGGCGTCCAGCGCGTAGTTGGTGTTGATCACCGCCAGGTCGACCTGGTTCAGCACCCGCGGCAGGGTCGCCGACTCCAGCTCCTTGAACTTCAGGTTCTTGGGGTTGGCGGTGACGTCCTTCAGGGTCGAGACCGGGTTGGACGTGTCCTTGAGGGTGATCAGGCCGTTCTTGGCCAGCAGCAGCAGCGCGCGGCCGCCGTTGCTGGGCTCGTTGGGGATGGCCACGGTCGCGCCGGCCGGCAGGTCGGCGATCGCCTTGATCTTCGAGGAATAGGCGCCCAGCGGCTCGATGTGCACGCCGGCCACCTTGACCAGGCCCCAGCCGCGGTCGGCGTTGACGGTGTCGAGATAGGGGCCGGTCTGGAAGTAGTTCACGTCCAGGTGCTTCTCGGCCAACTGCACGTTG